>DATJLY010000116.1:0-3169 GCA_035509095.1 Allostellaceae bacterium
AATGCAGCCCCCACGCCAAGGCGAGACGCCGCGCCGTCTCGATCTTGGAGGTCAGAACCAGGACCGGCACGTTGGGGCGCTCGCGCGCGGCGCGCAGGGCGGTCGCGCCCGACGTGGTATAGGAGAGGATCGCTGCCGCGCCGACCGTTTCGGCGACCTGGCGCGCGGCGTTGGAGATCGCATCGGGGTGGGTGTGCTCGGGCGCCGCCGCTTCGGTCTTGAGGCCCGGGAAATAATGGGGATCGGCCTGCACGCGGCGGATGATGCGGTCCATCATCGTGACCGCTTCGACCGGATAGTCGCCGGCCGCGGTCTCCGCCGACAGCATCACCGCGTCCGCGCCCTCATAGACCGCGGTCGCGACGTCCGACGCTTCGGCGCGGGTCGGGACCGGCGCGTGGACCATCGATTCGAGCATCTGCGTCGCGACGACCACCGGCTTTCCGGCAAGCCGGCTGGTATGGATGATCTCGCGCTGCACCGGCGGCACGTCCTCGGGCGGCATCTCGACGCCCAAATCGCCGCGCGCCACCATCACCGCGTCGGCAAGCTCGACGATCTCGCCGAGCCGGCCGATCGCGGCCGGCTTTTCGAGCTTCACCAGCACGCCGGCGCGCCCGCCGATGAGCTTTTTCGCCTCGGCCACGTCGTCGGGCCTTTGCACGAACGACAGCGCGATCCAGTCGACCTCGAGGCTCAAGGCGAAGGCAAGGTCGGTGCGGTCCTTCGCGGTCAGCGCCGACATCGGCAGCACGGCGTTGGGCACGTTGACGCCCTTGCGGTTCGAAAGATCCCCGCCCGTGACGACGACCGTCTCGGCATAGTCCTTGCCGGAGCTTTCGACCTTGAGCCGGATGTTGCCGTCGTCGAGCAGCAGCTCGGTGCCCGGTTCGATTGCGGCGAAAATCTCGGGATGCGGCAGCGGTGCGCGCTTTGCATCGCCCGGAGTCTTGGCGAGATCGAGCCGGAAGTGCCGCCCGGCGACGAGCTTCACCTTGCCGTCGGTGAAGGTGCCGACGCGTAGCTTCGGACCTTGCAGGTCGGCCATGATGCCGATGGGCCGGCCGTATTTTTTCTCGAGCGCGCGAATCGTCTCGTGCCGGCTCCGATGCTCTTCCTGAACGCCATGGCTGAAATTGAGGCGGAACACGTCGACGCCTGCTTTGAAGAGCGCATCGATCCGCTCCGGCGTTGAGCTCGCGGGTCCGAGTGTTGCGACGATCTTGGCGCTGCGCTGACGTCTCATCCCGCCTCCACCAGAATCGCGCGGAAATCGTTGACATTGGTCCGCGTCGGACCGGTGACGACGAGATCGCCCAGCGCGTCGAATGCGCCCCACGCGTCGTTGTCGGCGAGCCGCGCCTTCAAGTCGATCCCCAAGGCCCGCGCGCGCGCCGGCGTGTCGGGGCCGCAGCGGGCACCGGCATTGGCCTCGGTCCCGTCGATGCCGTCGGTGTCGCAGGCGATCGCGTGGATGCCGCGCTCGCCATCGAGCGCGATCGCAAGCGCGAGCGCGAACTCGGCGTTGGGTCCGCCGCGCCCCTTGCCTCGGACCGTGACGGTCATCTCGCCGCCCGAGAGCAGAACCGCCGGCAGCGCCACCCGGGCCTCGCCAACGATGAGATTGCGCGCCAGCGCCGCCCGCGCGATGCCGGCATGGACCAGCGCCACGTCGCGTGCCTCGCCCTCGATCCGGTCGCTGAGCAGCACCGGCGTGAGGCCGAGGCCGCGCGCCGCGGCAGCCGCCGCTTCAAGCGCAATCTGCGGCGTCGCGATGAGGACGAAGCGGCTTCGCGCGAGACGCTTGTCTCCGGGTTTTGGCGTCTCGTCCTCGGCGGCCTCAAATCGCGCCGCAACGGAGGCCGGCGGCTCGAGGCGATACTTCGCAAGGATCGCCCGCGCGTCGGCGAAGCTCGTCGGATCGGCGACGCTGGGGCCCGATCCGATCACCGCCGGATCGTCGCCCGGCACGTCGGAGATCGCGAGCGTCACCGTCGCCGCCGGCGCCGCGGCCGCCGCGAGCCGCCCGCCCTTGATCGCGGAGAGATGCTTGCGCACGCAGTTCATCTCGCCGATCGTGGCGCCCGATCGCAGCAGCGCGCGGGTGACGACCCGTTTGTCCTCGAGTGAAATGCCGGGCGCCGGCAATGCCAAGAGCGCCGAGGCACCGCCCGACATGAGGCACAGCACGAGATCGTCGGCGCCCAGTCCGCGCACGGAGGCGAGGATGCGCCGCGCGGCGTCCTCGCCCGCCGCGTCGGGCACGGGATGGCTCGCCTCCACGACCTCGATCCGGCGGCACGGAACCCCATGTCCATAGCGCGTGACGACGATGCCCGAGAGCTCGCCCGGCCAATGCGCCTCGACCGCATGCGCCATCGATGCCGCGGCCTTGCCGGCGCCCACCACGATGGTGCGGCCGCGCGGCGGCGCGGGGAGATGCGTCGCCAGCACGGCGCCGGGCGCCGATGCCGCGAGCGCCGACTCGAAAAGGCGCTGCAGCATCGCCGCGGGAGCATCGAGGTGAGAATCCTTCACGCGGGCCGCTATAGCCGAATTCCGCGATACAAAGAAGTCGCTCGCCCTTTTTCGGCCAAGATAAGATGGCACCTTGCGACGAGACGATTCGCGCACAAGAGTATCGTTGCCGCCATGCCCCAATTTCGCCTTGATCCGGGCGATCCAGCGCCCTTCGAGCTCATGCGACGCGACGCGGCGTCGAGCCTGCTCCTCACCTGCGATCATGCGAGCAAGGACGTGCCGCACGCCTTGAAGCAGCTTGGGCTCGCGCCGGCCGAACTTCAGCGGCATATCGGCTGGGACATCGGTGCCGCGGCGGTGACGCGGCGTCTCGCGCCTCTTCTCGATGCGCCGGCGATCCTTGCCGGCTATTCGCGCCTCGTGATCGACTGCAACCGCGATCCTGGCGATCCCAGCTCGATCCCCGAAGCGAGCGACGGCACCGCGATCCCCGGCAATCATGGTCTTGGCGCGGAGGAGCGCGCGCTTCGCCATGCGGCGATCTTTGCGCCCTATCACGGAGCGATCGAGGATTGGCTCGAGACGCGGATTGCGCGCGGCGTCGCGCCGGCGCTCTTGTCGATCCACAGCTTCACGCCGGTGATGTGCGGCTTTGCGCGGCCCTGGCATGTCGGCGTTCTATGGGATG
>DATJLY010000117.1:0-10211 GCA_035509095.1 Allostellaceae bacterium
AGCGTGGTGGGCGCCTATTACTATCTGCGCATCGTCAAGCTCATGTATTTCGACGAGCCGGCGCCTGCCTTTGACCGGCCGGCGGGACGCGAGCTGCAGGCGGTGCTGGTGCTGACGGCGTTCGTGGTGCTGTTCTTCTTCGTCTATCCCGGCTTCATCGTCGACGGCGCCGACGCGGCCGCCGCTGCACTTTTCGCGGGATGACCGGACCGGCGCTTCCGTCGTTTTTCCGTCTCCTGAGGTTCGGGCAGCTTGCCAGCACGAACGAGGAGGCGGCGCGGCTCGCGGCGGAAGGCGCCGCCGAAGGCACGCTCATCGTCGCGGACAAGCAAAGCGCGGGGCATGGCCGCCGCGGACGCCTCTGGGTGTCGCCGCCGGGCAATCTCTATTGCTCGCTGGTGCTGCGTCCGCCCTCTGCGCCACGCGAGGCGGCGCAGATCGGGTTTGCCGCGTCGCTTGCCGTGCTGCAATCCTGCCGCGATCTTGCGCCGGGCGCCTCGTTCGCGTGCAAATGGCCCAATGACGTGCTGGCCAACGGCCGCAAGCTTGCGGGCATTCTTCTTGAATCGCGGGCGGCGGGCGGCGCGGCGCTGTCCTGGCTCGTGTTGGGGATCGGCATCAATCTCGTCTCTTATCCGCCCGACACCGAGTTTCCCGCGACCTCGCTTGCCGAGGCGGGCGCGCCAGGTGTCAGCCCGGATCGGATGCTTCCGATCCTCGCGGCGCGCTTCCTTGTCCAATACGAAACGTGGCGGCGTCCTGGCGGCTTCGCGTCGCTGAGGGCCGATTGGCTCGCCCACGCGCAGGGGATGGGCAAGGCGATCCGCGTGCGGCTTGCCGACCGCGAGATCGACGGACGCTTTTCCGGGCTCGACGCCGAAGGAAGACTGCTGCTAGACGGCGCCGAAGGACGCCAGGCGATCGCCGCGGCCGAGATTTTTCCCGCGGCCTGACGCCATCGCCAAGGAGTGCGAGGATGCTGCTCGCGATCAACGCCAACAATACCAACACCGTCTTCGCGGTCTGGGACGGCGCGCGGCTGGCCGGCGCCTGGCGCGCGGCGACCGACACGCGCCGCACCGCCGACGAGTACGTGGTCTGGCTCGATCACCTGATGGCGCTTGGCGGCTTGTCGCGACGCCAAGTGAGCGGCGCGGTGATCGCGAGCGTCGTGCCCGAGGCGAATTTCAACCTGGTCCGCTTTTGCCGCGACTATTGCCATAGTGATCCGCTCGTTGTCGGCGATCCGGCGGTGAAGACCGGCGTTTCGGCCCTTGTCGACCGGCCCGAGGAGGTGGGCGCCGACCGGATCGTCAACACGCTTGCGGCCCATGACCGCTACAAGGGCCCGCTGATCGTCGTCGATTTCGGCACCGCGACCACTTTCGACGTGGTCGATGCCGACGGCAATTATCGCGGCGGCGTGATTGCGCCCGGCATCAACCTGTCGCTTCAGGCATTGGCGCTCGCCGCGGCAAAGCTGCCCAGCGTCACGATCGGCCGCACCAAGACTGTGATCGGCACCAGCACGGTCGCGTGCATGCAGTCCGGCATTTTCTGGGGCTATGTCGGCCTCATCGAGGGCCTCGTCACGCGCATCAAGGCCGAGTTCGGCGCGGCGATGAGCGTCGTCGCCACCGGCGGGCTCGCGCCGCTCTTCGAAGGCACGACCGGCGTGATCGGCCACACCGATTCCAATTTGACCTTATGGGGACTGAAGCTCGTGTACGACCGCAACCATTCGCCATGACCGACATCCTCCCGTCGCCCAACCGGCCGGACGAGCTCGCCTTTCTTGCCTTGGGCGGGGTTGGCGAGATCGGCATGAACATGACCCTCTATGGCTATGCCGGCCTTTGGATCATGATCGATTGCGGCATCACCTTTGCCGACGACACGCTGCCCGGGGTCGAGATCCTGATGGCGGACCCGTCCTTCATCGCCGAGCGGCGCGAGACCCTCGTCGGCATCGTGGCGACCCACGCGCACGAGGACCATATCGGCGCCATTCCCTATTTGTGGCCGCGCCTCAAATGCCCGGTCTACGCCACGCCCTTCACAGCCGCCGTGCTGCGCGCCAAGCTGGTCGAGGCGGGGCTCGATCGCGAGGTGCCGCTGATCGAGGTGCCGCTGTCCGGCAAGTTCACGCTGGGTCCCTTCATGCTGGAGCTCATCACCGTCACCCACTCGATCCCCGAGCCCAATGCCGTCGTGGTGCGCACGCCCTTGGGCGCGGTGCTGCATACCGGCGACTGGAAGCTCGATCCCGAGCCGTTGATTGGGCCGGGCTACGACATGGCCGCGCTCGAACGGCTTGGCGACGAAGGCGTGCTCGCCATGGCCTGCGATTCGACGAACGCGCTTCGCCCTGGCGAGGCCGGATCCGAGGCCGATGTCCGCCGCACCTTGATCGATCTCGTCGGGCGCGCGCGCCATCGCGTCGTGATCGCGTGCTTTGCCTCGAACGTGGCGCGGCTCGAGACGGCGGCCGCCGCCGCCGCCGCGCACGACCGGCATGTGGGCCTTGTCGGCCGCTCCCTTTGGCGCATTGCCCAGGCCGCGCGGGATACCGGGTATCTCACCGACGTTCCGCCCTTCCTCACCGAGGAGGAGGCGGCCTATCTGCCGCGCGAGAAAGTGCTGCTGCTCTGCACCGGCAGCCAGGGCGAGCCGCGCTCGGCGTTGGTGCGGATCGCGGCCGATGATCACGCGCATATCGTGCTCGAGGCCGGCGACACCGTGGTCTTCTCGTCGCGCGTCATTCCCGGCAACGATCGCGCGATCGGCCGGCTGCAGAACGCGCTCGTGCGGATCGGCTGCGAGGTGATCACCGACCACGACCGGTTCGTCCATGTCTCGGGCCACCCGGCGCAAGACGAGCTTTCGCGCATGTACCGCGCGGTGCGGCCGCGGATCGCGGTGCCGGTCCATGGCGAGGCGCGCCATCTCGAGGCCCAGGCGCGGCTCGCGCGCGCGCTCGCGGTGCCCGAGACGATCGTCACCAAGAATGGCGAGATCGTGAAGCTCGCGCCGGGGCCGGCCGCGGTCATCGGCGAGGTGCCCGTGGGGCGGCTCGCCTCCGACGGGATCGGGCTGATCGATGCCGGCGACGATGCGGTCAAGGACCGTCAGCGCATGACCTTCAATGGTGCTGCGATGGCGACGATCGTGCTTGACCGCGAGGGCCGGCTTGCCGCGCCCCCGCGCGTCAGCGTTCAGGGTCTTCGCGAGACGGACGGGCTCCTCGACGAATTGGGCGCCAAGACGGCCGAGGCGATCGAAGGAATGACCCGGGGCGAACGGCGTGATGACAAGGCGGTGTGCGAAGTCGTCCGCGCTGCCGTGCGCCGCGTCATCCGCGCGCAGCACCGCAAGCGTCCGGCGACGCAAGTCCATGTCATCCGCCTCGATGCTGGCCGGAACGGCGCATGATCGGGCGCCTCAATCAAGTCGCCGGCGCGGCGCCCGACCTCACCGCCGCCGCGCGATTCCGGGCGATGCTTGGCACCAAGGTCTCGGCGCTCATCAAGCTCGAGGAGGCGGAATGAACTGGTTCACCGGCGTGGCCTCCTTCGTCATCATCTGGTGGCTCGTGATCTTCACGGTGCTGCCGTTCGGAATCCAGCATGCGGAGAAGGACGATCTCGGCCATGCGGCCGGCGCGCCTGCCAATCCGCGCCTGCTGCTCAAGGTCGGCATCACGACGGGCATCACCGTGCTGCTTTGGTTCGGCCTGTTCTGGGCGATGCAGAATCACGTCGTGAATTTCCGAGGCCCGTCGTGAGCGAGGAATATTGCGCGCTGGCGCCGACCCATCCGTTTCACGGCCCCTATCACGATACCGAATACGGATTTCCCGCGCGTGATGATCGCGTGCTGTTCGAGCGTTTGGTGCTGGAGATCAATCAGGCCGGCCTTTCCTGGCTGACGGTCCTGAAGAAGCGCGCCGCCTTTACCGCCGCCTTCGCGGATTACGACCTCGAGCGCATCGCGCGCTTTGGCGAGCGGGACATCAAGCGCCTGCTCGCCGATCCCGGCATCATCCGCAATCGGCTCAAGATCGAGGCGGTGATCGAGAATGCGGGCCGGGCGATCGACCTCGCACGCGAGCACGGCTCGCTCGCGCAGTGGCTCGATACCCACCATCCCCTGCCCAAGGAAGACTGGGTTCGGCTCTTCAAAAAGACGTTCCGCTTCACCGGCGGCGAAATTGTGGGCGAGTTCCTGATGAGCCTTGGCTACCTTCCCGGTGCCCATGTCGAGGGATGCACGGTCTACCGGCGCATCCTGCGGCTCGATCCGCCCTGGCGCCGTGCGGGAGGTAATGCAAAAGCATCAGGCGCCACCAAGGCGCCCGCGACGGTCCCACCAAAAGTCAAAGTAAAAAAGAAAGGCAAGACCACAAGCTGATCTTGCCCCAGCGCAGTGCGTTTTGCACTCTTCTTATTTGTCTAGGGCAGCCATCCCACCGCAGGATACGGTAATATCCTCCCTAAACTTGGGCCCAGCCGCAATAATCTTGCGATCTTCTAAGGCAGGGGGAGTTTAAGGGACTCCTTTCGACTCGTCACGCAAATTCTGCCTTTTAGCTCCCGCTATGGACGAAATTTAATCCGTTTCGGCTAGGATAGTGGCATGCGTGCAACCACTTTGCTCTTGCCCATTCTGATTTGGACCGTCCCCGCGTGGGCACAGACAGAGCCCCATGGCGTTGTCACGCGCGGCTCTGATGGACAGGTCGAGGTGACGGGCGTGCCCTGCGGGTCACTGATGGCGGGCGCCGATTATGTGCCCGGCGTCGCGGCGGATGGGAGCAGCGTGGCCGCGGCCGACCTGCCAAGCGCGCCCTCGCCGGTCTCGGCCGATGACACGACGGTCAGGATCGAATCATCGCTCGCCGGCCGCTTCGGCGTGCCGGAAAAAGGCGGCGCCTACGGCGCAAAAGCCATCATCGGCTACGTCACCGTGCACAACGGCGTCGCCTATTTCAACGGCAAGCCGCTCCCGCCGGATGCGAGCGCCGCCCTTATCGGCGCCTGCGGCGTGACAAAAAAATAGCCGGGGGGTGCGTCCCTCCCGGCGACAAGCTAAATAGGGCCCTCCTCACCCGCCCTCTCGTGGGGCCCGGGACAGGTTCCCTTTGACGAGGTCCGATGCGTCTCACGCAGTATTTCCTGCCGCTTCTCAAGGAGATTCCGGCCGAGGCGCAGATCGTGTCGCATCGCCTGATGCTGCGCGCCGGCATGATCCGGCAATCGAGCGCCGGCATCTATAGCTGGCTGCCGCTGGGCCTGCGCGTCCTGCGCAAGGTCGAGACGATCGTGCGCGAGGAACAGGACCGGGCCGGCGCGCTCGAAGTGCTGATGCCGACCTTGCAGCCGGCGGAGCTGTGGCGCGAAAGCGGCCGCTATGAGGATTATGGCAAAGAGATGCTGCGCATCAAGGACCGCCACGAGCGCGACCTTCTCTATGGACCCACCAACGAGGAACTGATCACCGACATCTTCCGCGGCGCGGTCAGAAGCTATCGCGACCTGCCGAAGAACCTCTATCACATCCAGTGGAAATTCCGCGACGAGGTGCGCCCGCGCTTCGGCGTGATGCGCGGACGCGAATTCCTGATGAAGGACAATTACTCGTTCGACATCGACAAGGCCGCCGCGATCGTCTCGTATTTCCGGATGTTCGCGGCCTATATGAAGACCTTCAAGCGCATGGGGCTTACGCCCATTCCGGTGCGCGCCGACACGGGCCCCATCGGCGGCGATTTGAGCCACGAATTCCACGTCCAGGCCGACACCGGCGAAAGCCAGCTCTTCTATGACAGCGACGTGGTCAATCTCGACGAAGGCAGCATCGACCCGGCGAGCCCCGAGGTTCAGTCCTATATCGCGAACTGGTACGCCGCGACCGACGAAAAGCACGACCAGCCCGAGTTCGAGGCGCGGGTCCCCGAGGCGCGGCGGCGCGCGGCCCGCGGCATCGAGGTGGGTCAGGTGTTCTATTTCGGCACGAAATACTCGGTTCCGATGGGCGCGACGGTGACTGGTCCCGATGGGAGCCAGGTGCCGGTCGAGATGGGTTCTTACGGGATCGGCGTCTCGCGCCTCGTCGGCGCCATCATCGAAGCGAGCCACGACGAGGCCGGGATCATCTGGCCCGCAAGCGTCGCGCCGTTCACAGTGGGGCTTATCAATCTGCGCGCCGGCGACGCGAAATGCCGCGAGGCGTGCGACGCGCTTGACGCGCGCCTCGCCGCCGCGGGCATCGACACGCTTTACGACGACCGCGAGGAATCGCCCGGCGCCAAATTCGCGGCGATGGACCTTGTCGGCGTCCCCTGGCAGATCGTGATCGGTCCGCGCGGGCTTGCCCAAGGCACGGTCGAGCTCAAGGAGCGCGCGACCGGCGCGCGCCAGGAAATCTCGGCCGAAGCCGCGCTCGCCCGCATCGGTGCCGCGCGATGATCTTTGGCACGTTCGAGCGCATGGTGGCGTTCCGCTATCTGCGCGCGCGCCGCGAGGAGCGCTTCATCTCGGTCATCGCGATCTTCTCGCTGCTCGGCATCGCGTTGGGCGTCGCGACGCTCATCATCGTGATGGCGGTGATGAACGGCTTCCGGATCGAGCTTCTGGGGCGCATCCTCGGCTTCAACGGCCATATCAACGTCTATGCGGCGCAAGGGCCGCTCAACGACTACGACGCGCTGGCGCAAGAGCTGAAGCGCATTCCGGGCGTTCTCTCGGCGCAGCCGCTGATCGAGGGCCAGGTGATGGCGACCTCGCGCGGCGGCGCATCGGGCGCGCTCGTGCGCGGCGTCGATCCCGCGGACCTTGCGGCCCAGCCGCTCATCGCGCAGCACATCGAGACCGGCAGCCTTGCCGACTTCAAAGATGATTCGGTGCTGGTCGGCAGCCGGCTCGCCTTCAGCCTTGGTCTCAAGAAGGGCGACCAGATCACGCTGATCTCGCCGCAAAGCACCGCCACCGCATTCGGCAGCGTCCCGCGCATCAAGAGCTATACCATCGCCGGCACGTTCAATGTCGGCATGTACGAATTCGACAATGGCGTCCTCTTCATGCCGCTGCCGGCGGCGCAGACCTTCTTCAACGTCGGCACCGGGGTCACGAGCCTCGAGCTGAAAGTGGCCGACCCGGAAGCGGTGCACACCTATGACCGCGAGATCACGCAGGCCCTTGGCGCGCGCGTGCGCGTGTTCGACTGGCAGCAGAGCAATCTGAGCTTCTTCAACGCCGTCGAGGTCGAACGCAACGTCATGTTCCTGATCCTGACCCTGATCATCATCGTGGCGGCGTTTAACATCGTCTCGAGCATGATCATGCTGGTGAAGGACAAAGGCCGCGACATCGCCATCCTGCGTACCATGGGCGCGACGCGCGGCATGATCCTGCGCATCTTCATGCTGAGCGGCGCAAGCGTCGGGATCATCGGCACGCTTGCGGGTTTCATTCTGGGCGTCGAGTTCGCTTCGCATATCGAGCAGATCCGGCAGGTGGTGCAAAGCATCATCGGCGTCAACCTGTTCGCCGCCGAGATCTACTTCCTGACCCAGATACCGGCCAAGATCGAAACCAGCGACGTCGTCGTGGTGGTGGCGATGGCGTTCGGTCTTTCCTTCCTCGCGACACTCTATCCGTCGTGGCGGGCGGCGCGGCTCGATCCGGTCGAGGCGCTTCGCTATGAATGAGACGCGCGGGCCGTCGCTCGAGCTGCGCCAGGTCGGACGCACCTTTCGCCAGGCCGGCAACCCGCTCCCGGTTCTGCGCGGCGTGTCGCTCGCGCTCGCGCCGGGCGAGATCGTGGCGCTCGTAGGCCCGTCGGGCGCCGGGAAATCGACGCTGCTCCATGTCGCGGGGCTTCTCGAGCGGCCCGACGAGGGCGAGGTGATGATCGGCGGCCGCGCCTGCGGCACCCTCTCCGATCTCGCCCGGACCGAGATGCGCCGCTCGACGGTGGGCTTCGTCTATCAGTTCCACCATCTTCTGCCCGAGTTCTCGGCGCTCGAGAACGTGATGCTGCCGCAGATGATCGCCGGCGTCGACCGTCCGCGCGCCCGCAAGCGCGCCGAGCTGCTGCTCGATCACGTCGGATTGGCGGCGCGTGCCGAGCATCGGCCGGCGCGGCTTTCCGGCGGCGAGCAACAGCGCGTCGCGATCGTGCGCGCGCTCGCCAACGCGCCGCGCGTGCTTCTGGGCGACGAGCCCACCGGCAACCTCGATCACAACACAGCGTCGGACGTGGTTCAGCTTCTCCTCGCGCTGGTGCGCCAGGGCGGCCTCGCGGCGCTCATCGCCACGCACAATCTCGAGCTTGCTCGCCGCATGGACCGGGTCCTGATGATCGAGGATGGAGTCGTGGTCGCAAAGGCGGCCTAGCCCCCCGAATTCCCTTGCGTCGGGAAGCCGGCATGCGAAGCTTGCTCGTCCCCGCTTTGAACCGTCTCATGCCGATCGCCGACTTCATCCATCTCCGCACCCATTCCGCCTATTCGCTCTCGTCCGGCGCGATCAAGGTCAAGGCCCTGGTGACGTTGGCGAAAAGCCATGCGATGCCGGCCGTGGCGATGACCGATTCCGGCAATCTCTTCGGCGCGCTCGAATTCGCGATCGCCGCGCGCGAGGCAGGGGTTCAGCCGATCATCGGCTGCGAGCTGGCGCTGCGCCGCGCCGACAGCGAAGGCCGACTCGCGGGCCGGCCCGCCTCGCCCGACTGGGTGCTGCTGCTGGTGCGGAACGAGACCGGCTACCGCAACCTTCTGAAGCTCGTGAGTCGCGCCTTTCTCGAGACGCCGGCGGGCGAGGAGCCGCAGCTTTCGCTTGCCGCGCTCGACGGCCATGCCGACGGGCTGCTGCTTCTGACCGGGGGCCCGCGCGGGCCGGTCGGGCGCCTCATCGCCGAGGGACAAGCGGCCGCGGCCGAGGCGATGCTGCTGCGGCTCGCGGCGCGTTTTCCGGGCGCGCTCTATGTCGAGCTGATGCGGCACGGCCTCGCGGGCGAGGACCGGATCGAAGCGCCGCTCATCGAGCTTGCGTTGAAGCACGACCTGCCGCTCGTCGCGACCAACGACGTTTTCTTCGCCGACCCCGGCTATTACGAGGCGCACGACGCGTTGTTGTGCATCGCCGAGGGCACGGTGATCTCCAACCCGAACCGGCGCCGGCTGACGCCCGATCATCACTTCAAGTCGCCCGAAGCGATGCGCATGCTCTTTTCCGACGTGCCGGAAGCGTGTGACAACACGCTCGTCATCGCGCAGCGCTGCGCCTTCATGCCGGAACCGCGCGCGCCGATCCTGCCGCCTTTTGCCAGCACCAGCGACGAGACCGAGGCGGCGCTGCGCCATGCGGCCGAGACCGGATTGGCGCGCCGCCTGGCGACGCTTGCGATCGACGCGGACAAAACCGCGCCCTATCGCGAGCAACTCGCTTTCGAGCTCGACACCATCATCAAGATGGGATTCGCGGGCTATTTCCTGATCGTCGCGGAATTCATCCAATGGGCGAAGGCCGAAGGCATCCCGGTCGGCCCAGGACGCGGTTCGGGCGCAGGCTCGGTGGTGGCCTGGGCGCTCACCATCACCGACCTCGATCCGTTGCGGTTCGGTTTGCTGTTCGAGCGGTTCCTCAATCCCGAACGCATCTCGATGCCGGATTTCGACATCGATTTCTGCCAGGAGCGGCGCGACGAGGTCATCCGCCACGTGCAGGAGCGCTATGGCCGCGACCGCGTGGCGCAGATCATCACCTTCGGCAAGCTCCAGGCGCGCGCCGTGCTGCGCGACGTCGGCCGCGTGCTCGAGATGCCTTATGGCCAGGTCGACCGCCTGTGCAAGCTCGTTCCCAACAATCCGGCCAACCCGGTGAGCCTGCAGCAAGCGATCGACGGCGAGCCGCAGCTGCAAACGTTGCGCGACACCGACGAGAGCGTCGCGCGCCTCATCGCCATCGCGCTGAAGCTCGAGGGGCTTTATCGCCACGCCTCGACGCACGCCGCGGGCGTGGTGATCGGCGACCGGCCGCTCGACGAGCTCATTCCGCTTTATCGCGATCCGCGCTCGGAGATGCCGGTCACCCAGTTCAACATGAAATGGGTCGAGGCCGCCGGGCTGGTGAAGCTCGACTTCCTCGGACTGAAGACGCTGAGCGTGCTGGCGGCCGCGGAAAAGTTGCTGCATCAACGCAAGATAGCCA
>DATJLY010000118.1:0-2598 GCA_035509095.1 Allostellaceae bacterium
AATTGGTCGAGGGGCGTGTAGGTCTCGGTCGCGATCGTCCCTTTGTAATAGCGCTTGAAGCCGGTCAGCAGGTCCCGTCCGGCGGCATAATTGGGGGCGATGATCGACATCCGCTTCACCCCCTTCTGCTGAAGATAGATCCCCATTCCTTCCGACGAGGTGTCCGCCTGGTAGGCGGCGGCGAAGAAATAGGGGCTGCATTCCGGGCCCGCGAGCGCCGACGGGCCGGCATTGAGACTGACCATGAAGACTTTGCGCGGCAGCACGGTGCGGGCCTCGGCGAGCGCGATGTTCGACAGCACCATGCCGGTGATGAGCTGGACCTTGTCCTCGTCCAGCATCTTGCGGACCTTTTGGACGCCGACATCGGGCTTCAGCTCGTCGTCCGCCACGATGAGGTCGACCGGGCGGCCGCCAAGCTTGCCGCCATGCTCGCTGAGCCCGAGCTTGAAGGAATCCAGCATGTCCGGACCGCCGGCAGAGGTCGGCGAGGAAAGGCTCGCGACGAAGCCGATCTTGAGCGGTTCCTGGGCGGCCGCGACGCTTGTCGCGAGCACTGCCGCCGCGACAATCATCGTGGCGACGCACGGCCTCGTCATTCGATCGCTCCCTGTCACCCCGCGCGCAGCCGTGGATCGGCCGTCTTGCGGAACCTCGTTGTTGGACCGCTACTCCGCCGCTTCGGCTTTCTCGCGCGGCGCGGCAGCCGGCTCGACCTCCTTGACGGCGCCGACCCAGCCATTCTGTGTCAAATCGAACAGATTTCCCAGCGGATCGCGGTATTTGATCTCGTAAAACACGTTGGGATCGCTCGATTCGTTGCCCATGACATATTTTGCGCCGGCGGCTTCAGCCTTGCGGCGCGCGTCCTTGATGTCGTCCACCCACATGCCGAAATGATCGAAGCCGAAAAACAGCTCCTCCTTGTCCCAGCCGAGCGGCCGGCCGCCGCGATTGATCAGCGCGACGTTGATCGTGCCGTCCGACATGTAGGTCACCCGCTCGCCGACCTGGCCGACCAGCTTCATGTCGAAGGCTTCTTCGAAGAACTTGCGCGCGGCGTCGCAGTCGGGGACGGACAAGGCAATGTGACGCAGCTTGGCCATGGGCAGCCTCCCTTCGCTAGGCCCGCACGTTCCTTTAGCGCCGCAACCCTGTCAATGGCGGTTTTGCCTTGGGCTCAGCGAAGCCGGGGCGGCACTCGCACCCGGTCCGGCAGGCGGTGGGCGCCGCCTCGCTTCTCGACCCGGCTCAGCACCTCGACCCCAAGCGCGAGGTCCGAAAGCCCCATCCCCATCGCCTTGAAGAGGGTAAGGTCGGCGCCCGCCGGACGGCGCTCGCCCGCGACGATCAGCTCGGCGATCGGCCGCACCGCGCCCCACGCCGCCTCGTCCGGGCCAAAGCGCTGGCGGAATTCCGAGGAAAGCTCGCGCACGCCCACGACCGTGTCGACCGCGATCACGGAGCAGCGCGCAAACAGGTCCTGCGTGAACTCGGCTCGGGCCGGCACGATCGCGCCCATGGCGTTGATGTGGCTGCCGCGGGCGGCCATGCCGCTGGTGAAGAACGGCTCGGTCGCGTTGGTGACAAGCGTCACGATCGGCGCATCGCGCACCGCGTCCTCGAGCGTCGCCGACGCCGTCACAGCGAGGCCCAGCTCGGCCCGGGCCGCGGCGGCAAAGGCCTCCCGCGCCTCGGCCCGGCGGCTGAAGACACGAACGCGCTTCAGTCGTCGCACCGCGGCGCAGGCCGCGAGCTGCGGCAGCGCCTGCTTGCCGGAGCCGATCACGGCCAGTTCGTCGGCCTCGCGCGCGGCAAGGCGCTTGGTGCCAAGGCCCGTCATCGCGGCGGTGCGGGTCTGACCCAGCGCGGTCGCTTCCACAACCGCACGCAAGGCGCCATCCTCGAGCGAGAACAAGACCAGCACGGTCTGCGACTTGCCGGCGATGTTCACCCAGGTCTTGAAGCCGCACAGGCCCGCGCCCGCCACCGCCGCGCCCAGCGCGTGCATCGCGTCGTTGGGGCCCACCATGAGATGCGCCTTGGGCATGTTGGCGGCCTTACCCTGCGCTTCGAGCGGCAGGATGCGTTCCAGCGCTTCGACCGCGTCGGAAAGCGACAAGATCGCGGTGACGTCCTGCTCGGTGATCCAGAGCGGTGCGCTCGACATGAGGGTCCCGTCCTCGATAGGGTCGCGTAAGGGAGCGGAGGATTCGCGATGCTATACATCATCTACCAGGAAGACCGCGAGGACGGTGAATCGATCCGCGCCGCCGAACGCGACCGGCACTTGGCCTATCTCGATCGGCACAAGGACATTCTGGTGCTGGGCGGCGCGCTTCTGGCGGAGGACGGCGTGAAGCGGCTCGGGAGCTGCCTCATCCTCAACCTGCCATCGTTGGCGGCCGCCGAAGCTTGGTCGCGCGACGAGCCCTTCCGCAAGGCGGGCCTGTTCAAATCCGTGAAGATCACGCGCATGCGCCGCGGCCAATGGAATCCCGGCGCGGCACCCCAAAGCGCCGAAGGGAACTGACCGCGTCGGCCGCCGGCGATCACACGTGCCAGCCGGCCTTCCTCATGTGCTCGTCGATCGTCTGG
>DATJLY010000119.1:0-2732 GCA_035509095.1 Allostellaceae bacterium
TGCGGATCAGCGCCGAGCTGAAACGGCCGGCGACCCGCGAGATCGAGCTGCCGCGGAACGGCCGCGTCGTCGAACTGCGCACCACGCCGACACCGGATGGCGGCCTCATCTGCACTTATCTCGACGTCACCGAGCGCAAGCGCAACGAAGCGGCATTGCTGCGCGCCAAAGAGGAGGCCGAGCTCGCGAGCCGCAGCAAGAGCGAATTCCTGGCCAATATGAGCCACGAATTGCGGACGCCCTTGAACGCCATCATCGGCTTTGCCGACATCCTGCGCGGCGAGATCTTCGGGCCCCTGGGCGATCTGCGCTATGTCGATTACGCGGCCGACATCCGCGACAGCGGCATCCATCTCCTGAACCTCATCAACGACGTGCTCGACGTGTCCAAGATCGAGTTCGGCAAGGTCGAGTTGGCCGAGGAAGCGGTCGATGTGGTGGGCGTCGTCGAGGCGTCGGTGCGGCTGATGCGGGATCGCGCGCACACGGCCGGGCTCACGCTTTCCCACGCGATGCCGACGAGCCTGCCGCCGGTGCGCTGCGACGAGATGCGGCTGAAGCAGATTCTGCTCAACCTGCTCTCCAATGCGGTGAAGTTCACGCCGGCCGGAGGCCGCGTCACTATCCGCGCCGCGCTTACCGACGAGGGGCTTGGCATCACGGTCGAGGATACCGGCATCGGCATCGCCGCCGACGACTTGGCGAAGGCGCTGCGCCCGTTCGGTCAGATCGACAGCCGCCTCAACCGCAAGTACCAGGGCACCGGGCTGGGCCTGCCCTTGGCGAAATCGATGATCGAGATGCATGGCGGCCGGCTTCAGCTCGACAGCACGCCGGGCATGGGCACGCAGGCGACGGTTTGGCTCCCGGTCGAGCGGCTCCTCTTCCCGATCGAGCAGCGCGCCGCCGCCGGCGCGTGATCGACTCGCCGCGGGCGATGCGGGCCGGCGCGACGCGGCTCTCACCCGTCAGAGGTAAAGACTCGGCCTGAAAGCGAGTCGTTGTGGATAACAGGGAGTTATTAACAAGACATTTCGGTGCGTTAGGAATTAATTAACTCGGGGACGCCGAACTGGTGCGCGCGAGCAGTGAAATGACCGTCGCGATGCCCCTGGAGCCCGTTCCGCCACCGATCCTCGATCCGCTGTTGCGGTATTGGCAGGAGCGGCGCGCCAGCCTGCCCTTGCCGCCGCGAAGCGCCATCGACCCGATCGAGATGGGTGGCCCGATGCTGCCTTATCTCCTGCTGACCGATCTCCTGGACCGCGGCACCCGCGTGCGCTTCCGGCTGGTCGGAACCGCGGTCGTGAAGCGCCTCGGATTCGATCCGACCGGGCGTTATCTAGATGCCGATCTGGCGGGCGCGTGGGGCACGTTCTTCGGGACTCTGCATCGGCTGCTTTACGCCGAGCGCGCGCCGATCCGAGCCGAAAGCGAGGTGGAGTGGGGAGAGGGCCGCCGCATGCAGATCGCGCATCTGCTGCTGCCGCTGACCCAGGACGGACCCGATCCCGCGATCGCGCTCGTCGGTCTCCATTTCGCGACCCGCGAGGCATTCCCGCGGACGCTTGCGGTCGACGCCCGGACGTGGCGTCACACGGAATTGAACCGCGCAATCCTCAAATCCTTGCCGGTCATCGAGCGGCCTCGCATCATCGGCCGCGACGTGGCGTAAGCCCGCTCAGGGGTTCTGCGCGGTGACGAGCCACATCGCCGCCGGCAACGGAACCGCGGACCCGCGCTGCCGCCGAGCGTAGGCCTGGCGGATCGCCGCGTGGACCGCGGCCACGGTCTCGGGCGGCGCACCCTCGAGCGTCCGGCTCGCCGGACCGATTTGCGCGGCGTTCGCGACCGCCTCGTCGAGACCGCGGCCGCGGCCGACATCGATCTCCATCCCGAACGGCTCGAGCGCCACCGACCGAAAGCCCGCTTCGCCGAGGACGCGGCGCACGCGGTCCTCGCGCGCGAACGAGAACATGCCCGGGTCTTCCGGACCGACCTTGGGCAAAGGCGGCACGTGGGCATAAGCCGCGCGCAGCGCCACCATCACCCAATCATTCTCCTCGGGCGAGCGCCAGCACATGAAGACAAGCCGCCCACCGGGCTTCAGCGCGGCGCGCAGGTTGGCGAAGGTGCGCGCGGGCTCGGCGAAGAACATGACGCCGAAGCGTGAAAACAGGAGATCGACATCCGCACGCTCGAACGCGTAGGTGGTGGCGTCGCCTTGCACGAACTCGACCGGCAGGTCGGGCTTCAGGCGCCGACGCGCGCGCTCCAGCATCGGCGCTGAAACATCGATCCCCAGCACATGGCCGCCGGCGCCGACAAGCCGCCCCAATTCCTCGGTCGTGGCGCCCGCGCCGCAACCGACATCGACGATGCGTTCGCGAGCTTTCACCGCCGCGCGCGCGAGCAGCGCCGCCGAGACCGGCGCGAGCTGCGCGTCCTGCGCTTCCTGCCGCGCGACCCAGTTGGCGCCGCCGGGGCCGTTCCAATAGGCGATCTGATCGGCGTTGGCCGGATCGGTGCTGATCGCGCTCATGCTTCCTCCCGTTGTGGCGGGGGTCAGATCTCGATCTGGCCGCCCAATTCGACGACGCGGTTCGACGGGATGCGGAAATATTCGGTGGCGCTCATCATGGCGCTGTGCATCAGGATGAAAAGACGCTTGCGCCAGTCCCAGAAGAACGAGTGCTTGCCGATGACGAGCTTCTCGCGGCCGACAAAGAACG
>DATJLY010000120.1:0-2780 GCA_035509095.1 Allostellaceae bacterium
GGCGCTGAAGCTCGATCGACGCATCGGCGGCTTTGCTTATCTTTCTGCCGGCTTGGGTCTTGCCGGTGGCAATCTCGAACGCGATCTCGCGACGGTGCTCAACCTGTCCTGGGATACCGGGTCCGATGCCGCGGTGATCAGCGCCTTCCTGCACAATAGCCGGCATCGGCGCGACTGGGTGCTGCGTACGCTCCATCGCCAAGTCTTTGCCAAGAAGGCCCAGGCGACCCTCGGAATTCTTGGCCTCGCTTACAAGGAAAATACCCATTCGACCAAGAATTCGCCGGCGCTCGCGCTGATCGAACATCTCGGCGCTTGGTCGCTGCGGCTCTTCGATCCGATCGTCCCCGCGAGCGCGGCGCGGCACCCCGCCACCCATGCGGCATCTTCCGCAATCGACGTTGCCGATGGTGCGGATGCGCTGGTGATCATGACGCCATGGCCGGAATTCCGTGCCCTCGCGCCCGCCGAACTGGCGCGCCGGATGGTCGGCCGGACGCTGATTGATCCCTATCGCGTGATCTCCGGCAGCGCCGCCATCGCGGCGGGGCTCGACTATCACACGCTGGGCGTGCCCCCCTCCTCCGCCGGAGGATCGAGCCGTGCTTGAGCATCTTAACCGGCAATCGGTCGCACCGAGCCGAGTAGTGGTCATCGGCGCCGGTGGTTTCATCGGCGGTACCCTCACCCGGCAGCTTGCGGCCGCCGGCATCCCGGTCCTCGCAGTGACGCGACGGGATGTCGACCTGCTGGCGCCGGACGCTTCCAGCCGGCTGCATGCGCTGCTGCGCCCTACCGACAGCGTCGTCTTCATCTCGGCGATCGCGCCGGCAAAAACCAATGCCATGCTCATGCAGAACCTGCGGATGGCGGAGGCGGCCTGCCAGGCGCTGAGTGACGCGCCGCCGGCACATCTCGTCTATGTCAGCTCGGACGCGATCTATGCCGACGAGGCCAATCCGGTGACCGAACGCTCGCCCGCGGCGCCCTCGACGCTTCACGGTATGATGCACGCGGCGCGCGAGCTCATGCTCAGGAGTGCCAGCGCGGCGCCCGCTTCCATGCTCCGCCCCACCCTCGTCTATGGCGCAAACGATCCGCACAACGGCTACGGGCCCAACCGCTTCCGGCGGCAGGCGGCGAAAGGCGAGCCGATCACCATCTTCGGCGAGGGCGAAGAGCGCCGCGATCATGTGCTGGTCGAGGATGTGGCGCGGCTCGCGCTGCTCATGCTGCAACACCGCAGCGTTGGCGCACTCAACGCCGTCACCGGCCGATCGGCATCCTTCCATGACGTCGCCCATTTGGTCGCGGCGCAGTTCTCGCCTCCGGCGCAAGTCCTGAGCGTGCCGCGGCCGGGGCCCCGGCCCCACCTCACCCACCGCCATTTCGACATCGCGGACTGCTTGAAAGCCTTCCCGGGCTTCCGATACACCGACCTTGCCGATGGCATCGCGCGGGTGCATCGCGACATGATGGGAGGAGTTTGATGGGCGAGGTGAACCTGCTTGCCAAGCTGCCCAAGGGCAAGCGCAATCTCAACGCCCGGGCCACGGCAAAGACCGAGGAGCATATCCGCATCTCGCGCGAATATGGCGAGATGTACTTCGATGGACCGCGGGAATACGGCTATGGCGGCTATCGTTATGACGGGCGCTGGATCCCGGTGGCGCGCGACATCGTCGCGCATTTCGGCCTCAAGCCGGGCGACCGGGTGCTGGACATCGGTTGCGCCAAGGGGTTTCTCGTCAAGGACTTGCTGTCGGTATGCCCGGGCCTCGAAGTCTTCGGCGTCGACGTGTCCCACTACGCGCTGATGCACTGCGAACCCGAGGTGGTGGGACGCCTTCACCTCGGCAATGCGACAGACCTGCCCTTTCCCAATCGCAGCTTCCAGGCCGCGATCTCCCTCAACACGATCCACAATCTCGAGCGCGAGGATTGCATCCAAGCGCTGCGCGAGATGGAGCGCCTGGCCCCCGGTCGCGGCTTCGTGCAGGTCGATTCCTACCGCACACCCGAGCAGCGCGCCATCTTCGTCGATTGGGTACTGACCGCCAAATACCACGACTATCCCGCGGGCTGGATCGAGACGTTCGCCGCCGCGGGATATACCGGCGACTATTACTGGACCATCATCGAATGAGCGGAACAAACGCCATGGCCACACGCAGCAACCGATTCGATCTCGGCAGTGCGCGCGAGCGCTGCCGCCGTTTCCGTCGGCGCATTCTCGATATCTCGCAGCAAGTGTCGGCGCTCCATATCGGCTCGGCCTATTCCTGCACTGAAATCGTCGACTGTATCTATTTCGGTCTGATGCGGCGCAATTCCGATGGCGGGTCGCCGGACACCTTTCTCATGTCGAAAGGTCACGGCTGCATGATCCAGTACGTAATCCTCGAGGAGCTCGGCATTCTCAGCCGCGCCGAGCTCGACGCCTATTGCACTCCCGAGGGAAAGCTGGGTGTTCACCCTGACTACGGCAATCCCGGAATCGCCGCGGCGACGGGTTCGCTCGGGCATGGGCTCTCCATGGTGTGCGGCATGGCGCTCGCCGAGCGCGGACGCAAAACCGGCGGCACGATCTATACCGTGCTGAGCGATGGCGAAGTTCAGGAAGGCTCGACCTGGGAAGCAACGATGATGGCGTCGTCGCTGCGGCTCGGCAATATCGTCGCCTTCATGGATAACAATGATTTCCAAAGCCTCGGTCGCACCTCCGAGACGCATCCGAGCTTTTACCCGGTCGTGGAGAAGTTCCGTGCCTTTGGCTGGGA
>DATJLY010000121.1:0-2517 GCA_035509095.1 Allostellaceae bacterium
TGGCCACCGCGACATCGCCTTCGTCGTGACCTCGCCCAGCCTCGACAATATGCGCGAGCGGATCGAAGGCTACCGCTCCGCGCTCGACGCCGCCGGCATCGCCGACCGCGCGCGCATCCTCGCGGGCGGCTTCGACATCGAAGGCTGCCGCGGCGTGATCGAGCAGGAGCTGCTGCGCGCCGAGCCGCCCTCCGCGATCTTCGCCGCCAATTACGTGGCGACGCTCGGTGCCGTGAAGGCGATCCGCGCGCTCGACCTCGATTTTCCGGGCGAAGTCTCCTTGCTCGGCTTCGACGATACCGACTGGATGACGGTGCTGCGTCCCTATCTCAGCGTCGTCGCCCAGCCGGTGACGCCGATGGCGGAGGCGGTGTGGCGGTTGCTTCGCGAACGCCTCGCCGATCCGAAGGGACCCTGCCGTCATCTGCGCCTGCCCTGCACGCTCGCCGTTCGCGAATCCACGCAACGCGCGCGCGTGACCCTCAGCCGATCGCAAGTCCCGGTCGGCGCCTCGTCATAAGAAAATCCAAGAGAGGATGTCCCCATGAGAAACAAGGTTTTGGCCATCACCACCGCCCTCGTCCTCGGGCTCGGCGCGGGTGCCGGTGCCCGGGCAGACACGCCGGTCTACGGCGTGCTCCTGAAGACGCTGGCGAATCCCTTCTGGGGCGCGATGGCCAAGGGCATCGCCGAGGGCGGCACGGAGTCGGGCGTGACCATCTTCCAGCAGGCCGCGCAATCCGACCAAGATGCCGAGACCCAGCTCAACCTCTGCAACACGATGCTGGAGCGGCATCCGAAGGCGCTCATCGCCGCCGCCATCAACTCCTCGAACCTGCTGCCCTGCATGCAGAGCGCCAACCAGTCCGGCATCCCGGTGGTCGATCTCGACGCCAACCTGGACCCGGCGATCACCGCCAAGGCCGGGGTGAAGATCGCCTTCCGCATCGGCTCGGACAACACCCATGCCGGCGCGCAGGCCGCCGACTTCTTCGCCCAGCATCTCGGCGCCTCGGCCACCGGGCCCGTTCTGGTGATCGAGGGCCTTCCCGGCAACGTCACCGGAGAGATGCGCGCCAGCGGCTTCAAGGCTGAACTCGCGAAAGTCGCCCCGGGACTGAAGGTCGTCGCCTCGCTCCCGGGCGACTGGGACGCCAACAAGGCGGCCAACGTCACCAACGATACCCTGCAGCGGAATCCTGACCTCGTCGGGATCTTCGCCTGCAACGACACCATGGCGCTCGGCGCGGTCGAGTCCGTCTTCGCCGCGGGCAAAGGCGGCAAGATCACCGTCGTTGGCGTGGACGGCACCGTGGATGGCGTCAAGTCCATCAAGGCCGGTCGGCTGACGGCATCGGTGGCGCAGCTGCCCTATCTCGAAGGCATCGAGGCGGTCGCCAATGTGAAGAAGGTGCTGGCCGGCGAAAGCGTGCCTGCCGTGGTTCATGTGCCGACGCTGGTGGTCACCGCGGCCGTGCTGAGCGCCGGGACGGACCCGGACCTCAAATACATGAAGTAGCTTTCTGTCACTGCCGAACCGCAATCGCTTCCGGCCGATGCCTTGCCGGTCGTCTTCCGCGGGCTTGTCCCGCGGATCTGCCGGTTCGGCGCGACGCCCCAGACGGAGACGAACATGGCTAGCACATTGGTGGTAAGCCGCCCCCTCACCGTCCGCAGCCTCGGCGGCGCGATCCGGCTGGAAAGCCTCATCGTGCTCATCGTGCTCATCGTCGGACTGTCGATCGCCTCGCCTTATTTCCTGAGCCTGTCGAACGCCTTCAACATCCTTCTCGCCACCTCGGTGATCGGCATCCTCGGCTTCGCGTCGACATTCGTGATCGCCGCCGCGGGCATCGACCTCTCGATCGGCTCGGTGCTCGGCTTCGCTGCCGTCGTCTCGGCGCTCTCGGTCAATGCCGTCGGATTGCCCTGGCCCTTCGCGATCCTCTTCGCGCTTCTGGCCGGCGCGCTCTGTGGCGTCATCAACGGGCTGCTCATTGCGCGCGCCCGCATCCCCGCCTTCATCGTGACGCTCGGCATGCTGGGCGTAGCGCGCGGCGCCGCCCTCGTGCTGACCAACGGCCAGCCGGTCTACGGCCTGCCGGCGCCTGTTGTCTGGCTTGGCCAGGGCCGGCCGCTGGGCGTGCCAGTGCCGGCCATCATCTTCCTCGCCGTCGCCGCCGTGACGCATTACGTGCTGTCGAGCACCCGTTTCGGCAAATACGCCCTCGTCATCGGTGACAACGAGACGGCCGCTCGCGCGACCGGCATCCGCGTCGATCGTCATCGCGTCATGCTCTACACGCTGTCGGGCACGCTCGCGGGCCTTGCGGGGCTGATCTTCGCCGCGCGCGTCAACTCCGGCGATCCCACCGCGGGGACGAGCTACGAACTCACCGCCATCACCGCGGCCATTCTCGGCGGCACAAACCTGTTCGGCGGCCGCGGCAGCGTCATCGGCACGCTGATCGGCGCCTTGATCATGGGCGTGTTGCAGAACGGCCTCAACCTGATGGC
>DATJLY010000122.1:0-13579 GCA_035509095.1 Allostellaceae bacterium
CGCGATACTTCCAGAGGTGTGGCACCGCCGGCGCGCGGTCGGCGCGTAGCCGGTCGGTCGCCTGATGCTCGTTCGCCGGGTCATCGCCCCAGAATTCGAAGAGATGCAACTCGTTGGTCTTCTCGTGCAGGGCGTCGAGACGCCGCCGGTAGTTCGCGTTCTGCGGCGCGTCGGCTTGAATTATCCCGTTCATCGGCTTCCCTTCGCTGTCGCCAACATTCACTTTGGCCCCAACCCGAGCGGGCCTGCGGTCTGTTTTGAACCAGATGCTTCAAAACATACTACCATGCAGATCAGGCTGACAAGTCGCGGACGCGGCACGATTGGACCGCGATTAAAGAAATGGTCATGCGACATGAAACAGCCTAAGAACGGTGGCCCTTGGCAGGGGGCTCGATCTTGCTGTCTTCCAAACCCATGATGCGGGTGAAGTCGCAGCGTTCCACCCAATCGAGGTCTCGAAAATGGAGTTGCCCCATGGCGGAACATGAAGTCCACCTCGTCGGTAGTGTGCCGCTCGCATCCGCTGCCGACGTGTTCGAGACCGTTGCCGGCGCGCTCGGCGATCTCGCGCCGCGCATTCCGGATGGTGAAACTGGCCCACGCCAGGGTTGGGTCCGGTCGTTCGATCCGATCTTTGGCGGCAATCCGGCGCTTGTCCGCACCGCCGAGGAATTCCGCCCGCATGCGACCGGTGGGGCAACGCTCCGCTATCGGCCGCGTGATGGTATCAAGCCCGAAGATGTGAAATTCGCCGACCTGCCGCACGCGGCACTTGCCGCTGCGGCGTGGCGCGATTTTCGCGCGCTCAAGGACGCCGGCAAGATTCCGGCCAAGACGCGGTATCTGTTCACCATCCCGCATCCCATTCCGCTGGTCCGGCGCTACTTTGCGCCCGAGTTGCAGGATGCGATCGAACCGGCCCTGGAAGCGGCGATGTATGCCGAGATCGGCAAGGTCTGCGCCGCGATTCCGCACGCGGATCTCGCGATCCAATGGGACTGCGCCTCGGCGGTCTTCTTCACTCTGGAAAAAGGCGAACCGTCGCGTTTCGGTCGCACCCGCGACGAGATGTATCGGCCGATTGCCGAGCGGTTGGCGCGGGCGGGGCGCGCCGTGCCCGCCGGCGTGGAGCTCGCCTATCACTTCTGCTACGGCAATTCGGGCGGGCGGCATTCGATCGAGCCGTCCTCGACCCGCGACGCCGTGGCGATGGCGAACGCGGTCAGCGCGGCGCTGTCGCGCGACATTCAGATGATCCATACGCCGGTGCCGATCGATCGCGATGACGACGCCTATTTCGCGCCGCTTGACCGGCTGGAGGTGCGGCCCGGTACCGGCATCTCCCTTGGGCTGATCCATTTGTCGGACGGCGTCGAAGGGGCGCGGCGGAGGATGACCGCCGCAAAGAAGCATCTCCCTCGCTTCTCGGTGGGGACCGAGTGCGGCCTGAGCTGCGTGCCGCCCGAGCGGCTCGGTGCGATGCTGCGTCTTCATGCCGATGTGGCGGCCCTGGCGTGAGGCTGATCGGTCAAGCGCTTGCGTGTGCCGTCTGCATCGCGGCCTGTGCCGCGGCGGCGGCGGCGCAGCCCGTCAAGATCGCTGCAACCGGCCCAACTGCCACCTTTGCACCGCTGTTCATGGCTGCCGACAAGGGATATTTCCACGACGAGGGCATCGAGGCGCAAATTCTCTATATGGGCGGCGGCACGTCGATTCCGGCGATGATCGGCGGCTCGATTGATTATTCCGCCGCGGCGGCGTCGTCCATGGCCGCGATCATGAAGGGCGCGAAGCTCAAAGTGATCCTCGTCGGCCAGGCCACGGTTGATTTCCAGATCTGGTCTTTCGATCCAAAGGTCACGACCTTCGACGCGCTCAAGGGGCATTCGCTCGCCGTCGTGTCGCGCGGCGGCAGCGAAGAGATCGCGACGCTCATGTATCTCAAGGCCAACAACTATCCGCGCGACTTCGTTGGCTTCTCGGCGATCCAGGGCCCGGCGCGGATCGCGGCCGTGGTCGGCGGGACGGGAGGGTATGGCGTCCTGCTACCCAACGACATACCCGTGCTTGCGGAGAAGGGGGAGCTCGCCAAGGGAAAGATGCTGCTCGACTTCACCAAGTGGGTACAGCTATCGGCCGGGGGATTGGTGACCAGCGACAAGGAGATCGCGGAGCATCGCGACCGCGTCCTGCGAGTGATCGAAGCGGTGCGCAAGGGCGCGCTCTACGTTAAGGCGTTCCCCGACAGTGCCGTCGAACTCCTGCAGAAGCGAAATCCGGACTCGCCGCATCAGGCTCTGGTGAACGAGATGAAGGCGAGCTATCCGAATCTGAACTGGTCGGGCACCATCAGCCTCGAGTCCCAGCGGCGTGAGCTTTCCGCGCGCGGCGACATTCTCAGCCTGGCGTCCTCTCAGATACCGACGCCGGCGGCGGCTTATGATTTTTCGTTCGTGACGGAAGCAGACCGGGACATCGCGGCTTCCGGCTGGACGCCGTCTCGCTAGCCCCTGCGGCCACGATCGGGCGTACGATTTTGACCCCAGAGCCGGATCGTTTCATGTGCCGCCGCCGGTTTTTGCTCGGCGCCGGGGCTGGGTTGTTGCTCTCCGGATGCGGCGCCGATGCTCGCCGTGGGCTTGGCCATGCGTATGATCCCGCAATCGACGGGTATGTGTCGGGCGCCTTTCGCCCGCTCGGCAGCGATTTCGCCTGCGCGGTGGGCGGCGACTACGCCTCGGAGACGGTGATCGGCGTGACGCCCGACGGCAAGGCCAATTGGGCCCTGACCTGCGCGCATGCCGACGACCTCGTCGGCAACGGTCTGCGGGCCGAGGCGCTTCATTTCGATCTTGCGCTCGTGCGTCTTTCGGGGCCGGTCGCGCCGGCACCGCCTTTGGGCCGGGCGAAGCTCGGCGATCGCGTGATCTTCTACGGCACGGGCGGGCCTTGTCATGAGATCCGCGTGGCCGATGGCACGGTCGTCGACACCGATATCGTTCATTGCTACGGGCCGCCCCAACCGGGGCAGGCAGCGGGCTTTTGTCTCGCGCACCACATGGGCGTGGCTCCCTTCTTCGCGGTCAAGACGGATGCCGGCCGAGGATTTTCCGGCGGCCCCGTCTGTCGCAAGGATGGCGGCGCGTTGACCGTGGTCGGCATCATGCGCGGCGTGATCGAATGTTCGGCGTCGAACCCCGATCTGGCCGGCGCGGCGATCGTCTATGACATCGAGACGGCGATCCGCGTCTTCTATCCGGACGGCGACCTGTCGAAAGAGCCGTCGGGTCCGCTCTTCCGGCCGGCGAATGCCCAGACGCGTCAGGGAAATTGGCCCGATCCGCCCGGCCTCGGGTGCTGAGCCTGCCGAGACCGCGCCGCTACGGCGGGGAGGGGCGATCGACGCGCTTCCAGAATTGCGAGATGAAGCCGCGGCGGTCCAGCTTGAATTCCGTCGCAGCGATCGCGGCCTTGGCGCCGGCACAGCGCCAACGATAGATCGTGTCGTGGCCCGTCACGTACATCGGGATGAAGTCCGAGCCCGCATGCTCGGCGCACCATTGATCGGCGGCGGGAAGATGGCGGCTCGTGTTGGCCTTCCCGCAGGGAAGATTGGCGCCCACGTTGCAAACCAGAACCGCGCCGCGATCGCAGCGGAAATAGCTCGTTCGTAGCACCTGATCGCTCGGCATCGCTTCGAGATGGAAGAGCCCTGTCGCCGCCGGCACGAGCGCCGGGGGAAGCGGCCGCACCCTATCGTCGGTTCCGATCCCGCGGCACATCTGCGCTGGCGGCGTTTGCGCGTGCGCCGGCGCGCCGGCCAACATCCAGACGAAAAGGACGAGTGAAGACGCCACTTGATGCCGCATCGTGATCGCTTCCCGCCGGTGCGAAGGCGATGATCCTAGACGCTTCCGCCTCGGCGCGTCACTGCAGCGGGTCGGGCACCGGCAGGCTCTTCATGGGAAGCGGGATGCAGCCGCCGGCGCGCTCGAAGACGCAAGCGGCGCCGAAGCACTGCACGCTCTTATATCCGAGCTGCGGCGGCGGCGGTCGGATCGCGATCAGCGTGTTGAAGGCGGGGGCCGTGGCGGTCAGCTCGGCCTTGTCCTTGAACCAATATCGGGGCACCGGTCGGCTCAAATAGGTGTAGCTGCCATAGACCCAGTCGTGCTCGCCCTGATCGAGCGAGAGGCCGATGCCGCAGGCCTTGGCATCGCGCGCGACGAAGGAGGCGGCCGCGAGCCCGTCATGCGCCACGCCGCGCAGCGCGGCAAAGCCGGGCGCCATCCATATCTCGAGCGAGACGATGCTCCATCCGAGGATGCAGGTCGCGGCGGCGGCAAAGCTCGCCGCAGTGGGTTCGATGCCGCGCGCTTCCAGCGCCTCCTTGCCATGCTGCGCAACCTGCGCGAGGCCGAAACCGGCGAGCATGAAGCCCAACAGGATCGCTGGATAAAGGAACCGGTATTCCTTGTGCCCGACGAGCTGATGTTCGGTCACGATGACGAGCGCTGCCACGAGCGCCAGCGGCAGGCGCTTGGCGCCGAGAAGCATGAGGCAGAGCGGCAGCGCAAGCCCGACAGACCAGAGGCTGACCTCGAACCAGGCATAGAAGCTTGCGTCCGACACGCCGTAGAAGCTGCTGACGCCGGCGAAGAGATTGTCGGCCACATAGCGCGTGATCGACGCGAGCGGGGCACCCAGCGTGCTCGCATCGAGCACTGCCGCAAACGCGATCGCGACGGCGAGGCCGGCAAGGACCGGCATCACGCTCGCCCGGCTCACGCGCCAGGCGATCATCACGAGGATCGCCGGCGCGATCTGGATGCGCAAGGCGGCGGCAAGGCCGAGAAGCAGGCCCGCACCGACAAGGCGCCGCCGCGACGCGACCGGATGACCGGGCTCGATCAGATAAAGCGCGATCACCAGAAGATGCGCCGCCACCACCTCGCTCAAGGTGCGGGCGCCAAGATAGACAAGGTCCGGGGCGGTCGCGACGACGCTGCCGGCGACCAACGCGCCCGCCAGCCCGAACCAGCGCCGGGCCCACAGGAAGACGCAAACGACCGGTGCGGTCGCGAGCGCGGCGAAGACGACCGCGATCGCCGTCAGATAGACATCGGGCCCGTCGCCCAGGATGCGGGCCGCCTCCATGATGCCGGCGATCGCGCCGGGCAGAAGCCACGAGCGGACGCCGAACTGGAACTCCCACGGGATAAGGCCGGTGCCGAAGACGAGACGGTGCGCCTGTTCGGTCGCCTGGAACAGCTCGTCCGGCCAATCGAGGCTTGGGACCAGCAGGACCGGCACAAGGCGAAGGACAAGGGCGACCGCCACGAGGCCGGCCAGGCCCGCGGCTGCCGCGGGGGTCGCCGCGACCCGGTCCGGGGACCCGGCCTGCCGCTTCGTTCCTGCCAGGATGCTCGCCAATTTTCGCCGCCCAAGGCCTCGAAGGCGCTTTCACCATGGGTTGGCCGGGGTTAAAATCGGCCTTACCGGGGGGCTGGCATTCGGGCGAGGGGGGCGCTATATAGCTCCTCCCCCGGCACGGCATATCATGGCAACGAACAACCCGCTCGAATTTCTGCGGCAGGTCCGGCAGGAAGCCGGCCGCGTCACATGGCCGACCCGCAAGGAGACGACGGTCACGACGGTGATGGTCTTTGCCATGGTGTTCGTCGCGGCGATGTTTTTTTTCCTGATCGATCAAGGGCTCGGCATGGTGGTCCGCTGGGCGCTCAACATTGGGACCTGAGATGTCGGCGAACTGGTACGTGATCCACGTCTATTCCGGCTTCGAGAAGAAGGTCGCGCAGTCGATCCGCGAGCAGGCGGAGACGAAGGGGCTCGCCGACAAGTTCGACGAAGTGCTGGTGCCGACGGAAGAGGTCGTCGAGGTGAAGCGCGGCGCGAAGGTCAGTTCCGAGCGGAAATTCTTCCCGGGCTATGTCCTGGTGAAGATGGACCTGACGGACGAGACGTGGCACCTCGTCAAGAACACGCCCAAGGTCACCGGTTTTCTCGGTGGCAAGGGCCGGCCGGTGCCGATCACCGAGGCCGAGGCGACCCGCATCATGCGCCAGGTCCAGGAAGGGATCGAGCGGCCGAAGCCCTCCATCACTTTCGAGATCGGCGAGCAGGTGCGCGTCTGCGACGGTCCATTCACGTCATTCAACGGCTTCGTCGAGGATGTCGACGAGGAAAAATCGCGCCTCAAGGTCGCGGTGTCGATCTTCGGCCGCGCGACGCCCGTGGAACTCGAATATTCGCAGGTCGAAAAGGTATAACGCGCGATGGCCAAGAAAGTCGTCGGATTCATCAAGCTGCAGGTGCCCGCGGGCAAGGCCAATCCTTCGCCGCCGATCGGGCCGGCCTTGGGTCAGCGCGGCCTCAACATCATGGAATTCTGCAAGGCGTTCAACGCGCAGACCCAGTCGCTCGAGCCCGGCATGCCGGTGCCGGTCGTGATCACGGCCTATGCCGACCGCAGCTTCTCGTTCGTGACCAAATCGCCGCCCAACTCCTATTTCCTGCTGAAGGCGGCGGGGCTCGACAAAGGCGCACAGGCACCGGGCAAGGGGACCGTCGGCAAGGTCACGATGAAGCAGGTGCGCGAGATCGCGGAAAAGAAGATGGCGGACCTGAACGCCAAGGATCTCGACGGCGCATGCCGGATGATTGCCGGATCGGCCCGCTCGATGGGCCTCGAAGTGGTGGAGTAGGGACGATGGCAAAGGGCAAGAAGCTCGAAGACAGCTACGAGGGCATCGACCGCAACGCGTTCTACGACGCGGCGCAGGCGGTGAAGCTCATCAAGGAACGGTCCAAGGCCAAGTTCGACGAGACGATCGAGATCTCGATGAATCTCAACATCGACCCGCGCAAGGCCGACCAGAATGTGCGCGGCACCGTCATGCTGCCGAACGGCACCGGCAAGTCGCTGAAGATCGCCGTGTTCGCCAAGGGCGACCGCGCCGAGGAAGCGCGCGCGGCGGGCGCCGATATCGTCGGTGCCGAGGATTTGGCCGAGAAGGTGCAGGCCGGCGACTTCGCGTTCGATCGCTGCATCGCCACACCCGACATGATGTCGATCGTCGGCAAGCTCGGGAAGATCCTCGGGCCGCGCGGCCTCATGCCCAATCCGCGGCTCGGCACGGTGACGCAGAACGTCGCCGAGGCGATCAAGGCGGCAAAGGGCGGGCAGGTCGAATACCGCGCCGAGAAGGCCGGCATCGTCCATGCCGGCGTCGGCAAAGCGAGCTTTTCCGAAGAGGCGCTGGCCGAGAATGTGCGCGCCTTCGTCGGCGCCATCGCGCGCGCCAAGCCCACCGGCGTCAAAGGCACCTACATCAAGAAGGTGAGCCTCAGCTCGACGATGGGCCCGGGCCTGAAGTTGGAGGTTTCGAGCCTCTCGTCCTGATTCGAGGCTCGTTGGTGACACCCTCGCCGGCGCGGGTCGCGGCGGAGAGGGCCTAGGGGCGGCGCCCTCATCGCTTTGGCGATGAACCGCCGTCCCGATCCTGTCCGAGAGTGCAGGTGCCGGCTGCCTGTGCCGGCTTAAGGCCCCAACAGGGCGCCTGCAGGAGACGGGAGTATCCGGATGCCCCGAAAGGGGCGGGCGGGCACTTCTGGGACAGGCAGTCCGGGCACCTTTCGGGTGCCCACGTGCAACCGGTCCGGTCCGCATCGCGAGCCGGGCCGCATGGTCGGAGACGTAATCCGTGGAGCGGGCACAAAAGGAGAAACTGGTAACGGCCCTGCAAGACGCATTCGCCAACACCGCTTGTCTTGTCGTCACCCACCAGACCGGGATGACGGTCGCGGAGGCGACGGATTTGCGGCGGCAAATGCGTGCAGGCGGCGCCAGTTTCAAAGTGACCAAGAACCGGCTCGCACGGCGCGCCCTCGCCGGCACGAAATTCGAGCAGATCTCGCCGATGTTCACCGGACCCACCGCGATCGCCTATTCGCGGGACCCGGTGGCGGCGGCCAAGATCGTGGTCGAGTACGCGAATCGCAACAAGAAGCTGACCATCGTCGGCGGCAGCTTGGGCGATCGCCAACTCGATGAGGCGGGTGTGAAGTCGCTCGCGACTTTGCCCTCCCTCGACCAGCTTCGGGCGAAATTGATCGGGGTGCTCCAAAGCCCGGCGGCGCGCATGGCCGCTGTGCTTCAGGCTCCCGGATCGCAGCTCGCCCGCGTGCTCGATGCCTATGCGACGAAGGCGGGTCAGGCGGCCTGACCAACGCAACAATCTTGTAATTTCCCCAGGAGTGCTAACATGGCTGACTTAGACAAGCTCGTTGAAGAACTCTCGGCCCTCACTGTGATCGAGGCCGCCGACCTTTCGAAGCGCCTCGAGGAGAAATGGGGCGTTTCGGCGGCAGCGCCGGTTGCGGTCGCGGCCCCGGCGGCCGGCGGTGGCGCCGCGGCCGAGGCGGCGGTCGAGAAGACCGAATTCAACGTCATCCTGGCTGCGGCCGGGGAGAAAAAGATCAACGTGATCAAGGAGGTGCGCGCCATTACCGGACTCGGTCTCAAAGAGGCCAAGGACCTGGTCGAGGCGGCGCCCAAACCGGTCAAAGAAGGGGTCAACAAGGACGAGGCGGCAAAGATCAAGAAGCAGCTCGAAGAGGCGGGTGCGACGGTCGAAGTCAAATAGGCCGCTGCGGGCACTGCCGGCAGCCGCGGACGCGAGTCGTCGCGTCCGCTTGGCTTGCGCCGGCCCCGGGTGCCGGAGCGCGTGCGGGAGCATGCGCTGCCGGCCCTTGCCGTTTGAGCGCTGAGACGAGGGGTATTCGACCGGGTCTGCGGGTCCGGATTGTCGGGATTTGGAGTTGAGGGAGTATCCATGGCGAGGTCCTTTACCGGTCGCAAGCGCATCCGCCGCAGCTTTGGGCGCATTCCCGAAGTGGCGCCGATGCCGAACCTCATCGAGGTGCAGAAGAGCTCCTACGACCATTTTCTGCAGATGGGCGTCACGGCCGAGGCGCGCTCGAGCGTCGGCTTGGAGGAAGTCTTCAAGTCGGTGTTTCCGATCCGCGACTTCTCCGAGCGCGCGCGGCTCGAGTTCGTGCGCTACGAGCTCGAGACGCCGAAATACGACGTCGAGGAATGCCAGCAGCGCGGCATCACCTATGCGGCGCCGCTCAAGGTGACCTTGCGCCTCGTCGTGTTCGACGTGAACGAGGATACCGGCTCGCGCGAGCTCAAGGACATCAAGGAACAGGATGTCTATATGGGCGACATGCCGCTCATGACGAAGAACGGCACCTTCATCATCAACGGAACCGAACGCGTCATCGTCTCGCAGATGCACCGCTCGCCGGGCGTCTTCTTCGACCATGACAAAGGCAAGACCCACAGCTCGGGCAAGTACCTCTTCGCCGCCCGCGTCATTCCCTATCGCGGCTCCTGGCTCGATTTCGAGTTCGACGCCAAGGACCACCTCTATGTCCGCATCGACCGGCGCCGCAAGCTGCCGGTGACGACCTTGCTCTACGCGCTCGACGGCGCCGGGACCGAGAAGCTGCGCGCCAAGCGCGCGGCCGACGGCAAGTCGCTGCAGCCGCACGAGGCCGAGGGCATGTCGAAGGAGGAGATCCTCGGCTATTTCTACACGCCCACCGTCTATTCGCGCGGCAAGAAGACCTGGAAGGCCGCGTTCGACCCGGTGCGCTTCCGCCGCGACAAGCTCACCCACGACCTGGTCGATGCGAAGACCGGCAAGGTCCGGGTCGAGGCCGGAGAGAAGCTTACGCCGCGTACCGCGCGCAAGCTCGCCGAGGAGGGCCTGAAGGAGATTCAGGTCAACAACGAGGATCTGATCGGCCACTACCTCGCCGTCGACGTGATCAACGAGAAGACCGGCGAGATCTTCGCCGAGGCCGGGGACGAGCTGACCGATGCGCTCTTGGGCCTCATCGAGGATTCGGAGGTGGAGGAGCTTCCGCTGCTCTCTCCCGATCAGTCCGGGACGCAGCTTTATCTGCGCGGCACCTTGCTGATCGACAAGAACACGACCCGCGAGGACGCGCTCATCGACATCTACCGGGTGATGCGGCCGGGCGAGCCGCCGACCTTGGAGACGGCCGAGACGCTGTTCCACAGCCTCTTCTTCGATTCCGAACGCTATGACCTCTCGGCGGTCGGCCGCGTCAAGATGAACGCGCGCCTCGGCACCGAGACCGCGGACACCGTCCGCACGCTTCGCAAGGAGGACATCCTCGCGATCCTCAAGGTGCTGATCGAGTTGAAGGATGGCCGCGGCGAGATCGACGACATCGATCATCTCGGCAACCGGCGCGTGCGCTCGGTCGGCGAGCTGATGGAGAACCAGTACCGGGTCGGGCTGTTGCGCATGGAGCGCGCGATCCGCGAGCGGATGAGCTCGGTCGAGATCGACACGGTGATGCCGCACGATCTCATCAACGCAAAGCCGGCCGCGGCCGCGGTGCGCGAGTTCTTCGGCTCCTCGCAGCTCTCGCAGTTCATGGACCAGACCAACCCGCTCAGCGAGATCACGCACAAGCGGCGGCTCTCGGCGCTGGGTCCGGGCGGGCTCACGCGCGAGCGCGCGGGATTCGAGGTGCGCGACGTGCATCCGACCCATTACGGCCGCATCTGCCCGATCGAGACGCCGGAAGGCCCGAATATCGGCCTCATCAACTCGCTGGCGACCTATGCGCGGGTCAATCAGTACGGCTTCATCGAAAGCCCCTATCGCCGCGTCGTCAACGGCAAGGTCACCGACGAGGTCGTCTATCTTTCCGCGATGGAGGAGGGGCGCTACGCGATCGCCCAGGCGAACGTCGAGACCGATCCGCAGGGCCGGGTCAAGGCCGACCTGACCAATTGCCGCAAGAGCGGCGACTTCGTCATGGCCCGGCCGCAGGACATCGACTTCATCGACGTCTCGCCGAAGCAGCTCGTTTCCGTGGCGGCGGCGCTCATCCCGTTCCTCGAGAACGATGACGCCAACCGCGCGCTGATGGGCTCCAACATGCAGCGCCAGGCGGTGCCGCTGATCAAGGCCGAAGCGCCGCTGGTCGGCACCGGCATGGAAGAGACGGTTGCGCGCGACAGCGGCGTCACCATCATCGCGCGGCGCTCGGGTGTCGTCGATCAGGTGGACGGCACGCGCATCGTGATCCGCGCGACCGAGGAGACCGCGGCCGACGCGCCGGGCGTCGACATCTACAATCTTCTGAAGTTCCAGCGCTCGAACCAGAACACCTGCATCAACCAGCGGCCGCTGGTGCGCGTCAATGACGAGGTGAAGGCCGGCGACGTGATCGCCGACGGCCCGTCGACCCAGCTGGGCGAGCTCGCGCTCGGGCGTAACGCGCTCGTCGCGTTCATGCCCTGGAACGGCTACAATTTCGAGGATTCGATCCTGATCTCCGAGCGCATCGTGTCGGAGGACGTCTTCACGTCGATCCATATCGAGGAATTCGAGGTGATGGCGCGCGACACCAAGCTCGGTCAGGAGGAGATCACGCGCGACATCCCCAATGTCGGCGAAGAGGCGCTGAAGAACCTCGACGAGGCCGGCATCGTCTATATCGGCGCCGAGGTGAAGCCGGGCGACATCCTCGTCGGCAAGGTCACGCCCAAGGGCGAATCGCCGATGACGCCGGAGGAAAAGCTGCTCCGCGCCATCTTCGGCGAGAAGGCGTCCGACGTGCGCGACACCAGCCTCCGTTTGCCGCCGGGCGTTTCCGGAACCATCGTCGAGGTGCGCGTGTTCTCGCGCCGCGGCGTCGACAAGGACGAGCGCGCGCTCGCGATCGAACGGGCCGAGATCGAACGGCTCGCGAAGGACCGCGACGACGAGCGCAAGATCCTGGAACGCAGCTTCTATGCGCGGCTGCGCGATCTCCTGCACACCCAGGAAGCGGCGTCGGGCCGCGGCGTCAAGGCCGGGACCAAGCTCACCAAGGAGGAGCTTGCCAAGCTCGAGGACCATCAGCTCCGCCACATCTCGGTCAAGAACGACCGGCGGATGGCCGACATCGAATCGCTGAAGAAACAGATGGACGAGTCGATCGACCATCTGACGCAGCGCTTCGAGAGCAAGGTCGAGAAGCTTCAGCGCGGCGACGAGCTGCCGCCGGGCGTGATGAAGATGGTGAAGGTCTTCGTCGCGGTGAAGCGCAAGCTTCAGCCGGGCGACAAGATGGCGGGCCGCCACGGCAACAAGGGCGTGATCTCCCGCATCATGCCGGTCGAGGACATGCCCTATCTCGAGAACGGCACGCATGTCGACATCGTGCTCAACCCGTTGGGCGTGCCGAGCCGCATGAATGTCGGCCAGATCCTGGAAACCCACCTTGGCTGGGCGTCCGCGGGTCTTGGCCACAAGATCGGCGAGATCGTCGACAAGGTGAAGCGCGACAGCGGCCAGACGCGCGAGTTGCGGCGCGTGCTGAACACGGTCTATGTCGACCGCGCCGACCAGTCGGACATCCGCGAGCTCGATGATTCGCAGCTCGTCGAGCTTGCCGACAATCTTCGCGCCGGCGTTCCGATGGCGACCCCCGTCTTCGACGGGGCGCGCGAGGACGACATCGTCCAGATGCTCACCGAAGCGGGGCTCGATTCCTCGGGTCAGGTGACGTTGGTCGACGGCCGCACCGGCGAGCAGTTCGATCGCAAGGTGACGGTCGGCTACATCTACATGCTGAAGCTGCATCATCTCGTCGACGACAAGATCCACGCGCGCTCGATCGGCCCTTACAGCCTCGTCACGCAGCAGCCGCTGGGCGGCAAGGCGCAGTTCGGCGGTCAGCGCTTTGGCGAGATGGAGGTGTGGGCGCTCGAGGCCTATGGCGCCGCCTACACGCTGCAGGAGATGCTGACCGTGAAGTCGGACGACGTGTCGGGCCGCACCAAGGTCTACGAGGCGATCGTCCGCGGCGACGACAATTTCGAGGCGGGCATCCCCGAATCCTTCAACGTTCTGGTCAAGGAGCTGCGCTCCCTCGGCCTCAACGTCGAGCTGGAGACGCGGAGCTTTTGAGTTGAATTTTGCCCCGGCGACGGGGCAATCGGTTGACCCAGAGAGGGACGGTTCATGAACGAGTTGATGAACATCTTCGGGCAAGTCACCGGGCCGCAGAGCTTCGATCAGATCAAGATCTCGATCGCGAGCCCCGAGCGGATCCGCTCGTGGTCCTTCGGCGAGATCAAGAAGCCCGAGACGATCAACTACCGCACGTTCAAGCCGGAGCGGGACGGGCTCTTCTGCGCCCGCATCTTCGGCCCGATCAAGGACTATGAGTGCCTGTGCGGCAAGTACAAGCGGATGAAGTATCGCGGCATCATCTGCGAGAAATGCGGCGTCGAGGTGACGCTGTCGAAGGTGCGGCGCGACCGCATGGGCCATATCGAGCTCGCCTCGCCGGTCGCTCACATCTGGTTCCTGAAGTCGCTGCCGAGCCGGATCGGCCTGCTGCTCGACATGACGCTCAAGGATCTCGAGAAGATCCTCTATTTCGAGAGCTATGTCGTGATCGAGCCGGGCCTCACACCCTTGAAGCTGCATCAGCTTCTGACCGAAGAGGATTTCAT
>DATJLY010000123.1:0-5130 GCA_035509095.1 Allostellaceae bacterium
TATCGGCTCATGGGCCGCATCGATTCGTTCTTCCCGGCGCCTGGCTGACCCGCATACCAACGGCATGTCGCGCTGATCGCGGCTTCGAGCGAAAGGCGCGGCCGCCACCCGAGCCGCTCCCGCGTCTCCGAGTCATCGACGCAGAGCGAATTGAGCAGCTTTTCGGCGTCCTCGCTGCGGCCAACGGTACGTGCCATCGCGCTCAACAGCTTGGGCGGGCAAGGCAGGAGGCGCGCGGTGCGTCCCAGTCCCTGCGCGATAAGACGCAACAGCTCGGGCGTCGACACGTCGCGCGCCTCGCGCATCAGGAAAGCACCGCCCACGGCCCGCTCGTGCGTGAGGGCGGTCTCGATGAGGTCGACAAGGTGATCGAGAAAAATCAGACTGCGGCGGTTGGCGACGCTCGCGAGCGGGAGCGGCACGCCGCGCGCCGCGAAGCCCAAAAGCGCCCGGAAATTCCCTTTCACGCCCGGCCCGAACACGAGTGGTGGGCGCAGCACGACCAGCGGCACGCCGCTTTGGCGCAGCGACTCCTCGATCCGCAGCTTCGCGCGCCCATAGGCATCGGCCGGCGCGGGCGGATCGCTCGCGCGAAAGGCGCCGCCGCGAGTGTCCTCGCCATGGATTTTGATCGAGCTCAACAGGACCACGCGTCCGATCCCGGCGGCGCGCACGGCCTGGCCGAATGCGGCGGCGGCAGCCGCTTCCTGCTCGATCCAGGAAAGATCGGCACCAGGTGGCGCGTGGGCCCGGCTGGCGAGATGGACCACCGCATGGGCGCCTTCGAGGATCGCCCGCCATGCGCTCGCCGCGGTAAGGGTCCCGGTCACGCGCACCTCGATCCCGGGCGCCGGATCGACCGGGCGACGCGTTGCCGCGATGGTGCCTGCGCCCAGTCGCGCCACCAGCGCGCGCCCGATGAAGCCGCCCGCGCCCAGCACCAGAACACGGCGCTCAGGCACGGTGCGCCCTTTGCTCGAGACGCCACAGCAATGCCGCCGTCACGACGACTCCCAGGACCAGCCCCGGCGCCGGCCAACGCACCGCAATCAGTGCCGCCGCGATCAATGCCGCGTCGCCGGCGAGCACCAGGCATGACACGGCGGCGTGGTCGCCATCCGGCGCCAACGCGCGCTGATAGAAATGCGCGCGGTGGGCACGCCAAATCCGCTCGCCCGACAGCGCGCGCCGCAAAAGCGTGAGGCTCGCATCCGCCAGATAGTAGAGCGGAAGGATCAGCGCGGGTGCCCAGAGCCCTTTCGCCGCCAATAAAAGGAGGAGCCAGCCGATGAGATAACCCAACGGCACGCTGCCGACATCGCCGAGGAAAATCTGTGCCGGATGCCAATTCCAGCGCAAGAAGCCCAGCGCCGCCGCGACCGCCGCCACGGCCAGCGACGCTGTCCCATCGCCAGTGGCGCCGGCAAGCGTCACCGCCAGCGCCACGCCGGTGCCGATCGCGATGGTCTCGACCGCGGTGATCCCGTCTATCCCGTCCATGAAATTGTAGAGCTCGACGAACCACAGCCACATGAGCCACGTCGCGGCGCGGTCGAGCGCTATGGGCAGCGCGCCTTGGAAAATCGGCCCCGGGAGCGCGGCGAGGCCCACCCCAACCGCAGCGGCATGCGCCAGGAGGCGGATCGGCACCGGCAATCCGCCAATGTCGTCGCGCCACGAAAGCGCCGCAAGTGCCGCTGCCACCGCCATCACGATCAAGACGCGGGTCGGCGCGCCGGCGGCCGCGATCGCCCCCCAGCCGCCCAGCAGTACGGGAATGATGGCCAAGCCGCCGCCTCGCGGCACCGGCACGCTATGCGAGGAACGTTCGACCGGGCGGTCGAGGATCGCGCGCGCACCCAGCCAACGGCGTACCGCGCCGGTCAGAACCAGGGTGGCCGCAAGCACGGCCACCGCCACCGCGGCCGCCCATCCCATGCGCCGGTGATAGGCGAGCATCCCCGGCGGCGCAACGAGCGCCCGCGGGCTATTCCGGCGGCGTCACCATCCAGATGCGCTCGCCGCTCGCGATTTCGGTGCGGCACAGAGAGACGGTCTGGGCATGCGCGACGCTGTCCTTGTCGAAGGTCTGCCGAACGTCGCGGCAGATGAGGCCGCGCAGCGAGCGGAACACCTGGCTGACGGCGACCGCGCTACCTTTCGCGGTTGCTGCGCCGCTCCCGTCCTTCGACGTCCATTTGACCGGCGCACCGGTCAACGCAACCGCAGCTCGCTCGCTCGCCGCGGCGAGACTCTGCCGCTCGATGAAGGTGAGCCATTCCTGGAGGCCGGGCGCGACGACGCCATCGACGAGCCGGTCCGGCACGGTCGCGAGATAGGGCCCGGTCAGCAGCGCATCGGTGGGTCCGTCCGAAACTACCTCGACGCCGGGCGGCGGCCGGTCGATGAAGCTACCGGCCGCGGCCGGCCGATTCACCTGAGCCATGAAGTTGGAGAAGCTCGAGCTGGAACAGCCGCCGAGCGCCAAAAGGCCGACCACCAGTGCGCCGGCGCGGATATACTGGGACCCATGCGCTGGCTTTTCGTGATCCTGCTCGCGGCGCTCCTCCCTCGTGCGGCGCACGCTCAGTTCTATGATCTCGACGGCGCCTATCGCTGCGTTACCGCACCCGACGCCGCCTGTGCCGCGGCCGAAGCGACACCGCCTCCGCAACCGCAACCAACCGCGAAGGAAAAGGAGGCAGCCGCGACGCCCTCGCTTCCGGACGTCATCGACCGCGTGAAGAAAGGAACGCCCCAGCCTGCCGATATCCGTCTCTTGCAGCAGCGCGCCGAGGCCAAGGATCCGCGCGCCACCGAGGTGCTTGCCTGGTGCAATCTCAATGGTATCGGCGTGAAGTCCGATCCGCTGCAAGCGTTTTATCTCTACCGGGACGCGGCCGCCCTCGGGGTTCCGAACGCGCGCAAGAACGAGATCGCGATTTACGAACGGCGGCTCAGTTCGGCCGAACGGCAAGATGTGCTGTTGAAGCAGGACGCCCATTAAGCGGCTCCGAATGTACGTAAACGCGACAAATACGTACGGCATTAGAGCCGAATCCTGGCGGAAATCGATGAACATCTCGTCAACCGATGGCGTGCCGTGAGCGAGGGATTTTCGGACTATTACGATGCGACCGCGGGACGCCCGCCGCGCCCGACCTTGCTCGATGCGCTCGACTGGTTCGCGGGCGCGGCGGGGTTCGCGGTCGATCTCGGGTGCGGCGACGGCCGCGACACGATCGAGCTTTTACGGCGAGGCTGGAGGGTGCTTGCGATCGATGCCGACCCTGATGCGATCGCGCGGCTCCGCGCCCGCACTCTTCCCGCGGGCGCGGAGCTCGAGACACGGCAGGCGCGGTTTGAGAGATCGTCTTGGCCGCGATGCGATCTCGTCAATGCGAGCTTTTCGCTGCCGCTCTGCCCGGCGGAGGAATTTCCCGGCCTTTGGCGCCGCGTTGCCGGCTCGCTCGTCCCGGGCGGGCGTTTTGCCGGACAGCTCTATGGCCCACGCGACGACTGGGCCGGCCGCTCCGGCATGACGCATCACGACCGCGCGTCGGTCGAGGCGTTGCTTGCCGGCTTTGCGATCGAGCGGCTCGAAGAGGAAGAAAGCGACGTCGTCACGCCGCGCGGCCGTCCCAAGCATTGGCATATCTTCCACATCGTCGCGCGAGCCTTGATGGGCCACTAGCGGCGCCAGTGACCGCCACCATGCCAGTGGCCGCCATTCCAATGGCCACGGTACCCGCGACCGCCCCAATAGCCGCCGAAATCAAGTGATCCCACGATGAGTGGATTGGGCGTGTAGTAGCCGGACCCGTAATAGTACCCGTTGTAATAGCCGTACTCCGACGGAGGCGGGCTCACCGGCGTATAGACGCAGGCGCTGAGTGCGAGGAGACCGGCGGCAAGCGCACCAAGCCGCGCCGTCCGGTTCCATGTCGCATATGTCACGAATGTCATCTTGGGCAACTCCTTCGTTGCCCCCCACGGTGAGTCTAGGTAAGGGCGGACGCGCTCGTTCCTCGTGACATTGAAGTGGCCAGTACACGTCTCTAGGATCGCCGCCATGGGCGAGGCGAAGCGAAGGCGCACCGACAGGACGGCGCTGCGGCGTCTTTACGCGCCAAGCCGACCGGCGCCGATCTCGAAGCTCATCATACCGTCAGGCATGGGGACGCCGTCGCGCGAGACGGCGTTCGAGGCCGCCCGCATTGCCGAAGGGATCCGCGCCCGCGTGCGCGCGGCGCTGGTGCGGGCGTCGGCAGGTGGCTCGCTCGAGAGTGTCTTCGACGCGATCGACAGCGAGGTCGAGGCGTGTGTCGCCGATTACGAGGCGGCGGTTGCGCAGGCCGCATCCTTCGACGTCTCGCGCCGTGCCGAGATGGAAGGCGTTGCGTGCCGGCGCGGCTGCGCCTTCTGCTGCTTCGTCAATGTCGATGTGACGCCGCTCGAGGCGATCCGGCTCGCGCGGCGTGCGAGTCCGGCCGCGCCGGGGGCCGTGCGGCCCGGGCGCACGCCCTGCGCGCTTCTGGCCGACAGCGCGTGCTCGCACTACGCGATCCGTCCCATCGTCTGTCGTTCGGTCTATTCGCGCGATGCGGGCGCATGCGAAGCGGCGTTCGAGAGCACCGAGGCGGCCGCATCCATGCCGAGCCTTGACTGGCCACGTTTCCTGGCGTCGGGTTTCCTCACCGGACAGGTGGCGGCGCTTACCGATCTGCGGCTTGAAGGGCACATGGTGTCGCTCAACGAGGCGCTTCGAGTGATGACGGCAGATCGGGGTGCGGTGGTGCGCTGGCTCAACGGCGCCGACGTGTTTCCGCGTCGCGCGGGCCAGCCGCAAATGTCGTAACAGCAATAGGGGGACCGGGCGATGCGGCGTTGCCGAATCATGATCCTTTTCGCGGCGTGGCTCGCATTGGCGAGCGTCTCAGGCGCGCGTGCGGCCGATCTCCGGACCGTCTTGGCGATTCCCGGCACCAACGTCCTGTTTCTCGTGCAGTATGTCGCGGCGGACCGGCATTTCTGGCAAAAGCGCGGCCTCGATGTCGATGTGCGCTACATCATCGGCATCGGCGCCATGAACGCGGTGATCGCCGGCGCTGCGGATTTCTCGATGTCGTC
>DATJLY010000124.1:0-5126 GCA_035509095.1 Allostellaceae bacterium
GCCATCAGGATCTCGTAGCTCTCCGAGACGAGCATGCGCTTCGGCTTGGTGCGGCCGCCGAACGCCTTGCCGAACATCTCGCCGAGATTGACCATGCCCATCTGCGCGCCCGGCATGCCCGGAATGTCGAAGGTCGGCAGGTTGAAGGCGCCGGTGTCCTGCACCTCGATCTCGATCTCGCGGCTATCGAGCTCGCCCGCGCGCAGCATGCGGCGGAACTTGGTGCGGGTCTCGGCGCCGGCATTGGCGCCCACCAGCACGTCGAGCACGCGCTCCTCGGCGCGCAACTCGGCGCGCGCCGCCACCTCCTTGCGCAGCCGCTCGCGCGTCATGGCGATCGACACCTCGACGAGGTCGCGCACGATCTGCTCGACATCGCGGCCGACATAGCCGACCTCGGTGAATTTCGTCGCCTCGACCTTGATGAAAGGCGCCTGGGCAAGCCGGGCGAGCCGCCGCGCGATCTCGGTCTTGCCGATGCCGGTCGGGCCGATCATCAGGATGTTCTTGGGCAGCACCTCCTCGCGCAAATCCTCGGGAAGCTGCTGGCGCCGCCATCGATTTCGGAGCGCGATCGCGACGGCGCGCTTGGCGTCGTTCTGGCCGACGATATGGCGGTCGAGTTCGGAGACGATTTCGCGCGGGCTGAACGAGGTCATAGCGTTTCGAGCAGGATCTTGTCGTTGGTGTAGATGCAAATCTGTGCCGCGATCGCCATCGCCTTGCGGGCGATCGCCTCGGCGTCGAGCGGCTGGTCGAGAAGGGCGCGCGCGGCGGCAAGCGCGAAGGTCCCGCCCGAGCCGATCCCGATGAGCCCGTCCTCCGGTTCGAGCACGTCGCCGGTGCCGGACAGGATGAGCGAGACGGACTTGTCGGCAACGGCCATCATCGCCTCGAGCCGGCGGAGATAGCGGTCGGTGCGCCAATCCTTGGCCAGCTCGACGCAGGCGCGCGCGAGTTGTCCCGGATGCTGCTCGAGCTTGCCTTCAAGCCGCTCGAAGAGGGCGAAGGCGTCGGCGGTGGCGCCGGCAAATCCCGCGATCACGCTGCCATTGCCGAGCCGGCGCAGCTTCTTGGCGTTGGCCTTGACCACGGTCTGGCCCATCGTCACCTGGCCGTCGCCGGCGATCACCACCGCGCCGTTCTTGCGCACGGCGAGAATGGTCGTGCCGTGCCAGCTATCAGGGCGTGGTTCCGTCATGGCGACCTTTCCGGGGGGCCCGGGGCTCGCCACTCATGTAGGCAGGCGTGCGCCCTTCGTCCACCTATAGGCGACGGCGACGGGCGCGGAAAGAGCGCTTAGAGGGTCCAGAAATCGGCAGCGGCGATCGCGAAATTGAGGTTCTGCGATCCCGGCAGCGACGCGAGCGTCGTGATGCCCACAAGATTGCCATATTCGTCGAAGAGGCCGCCGCCCGACGAACCCGGCGACAGCGGCGCCGACGTCTGGATGAGGTTCCGCTCCTTGCCGGGGCGCATCGCCGACACGAGCCCTTCGGTGAGCGTGCGCTCGAGCCCGCGCGGCGCGCCGATCGCATAGACCGGCTCGCCGACCGCGACGCTGTCGAAGAGCCGCACGCCTGCGACCGGCGTCAGCGCCGCGCCTTCGCTCTTGAGGACGCAGCGATCGGCCTTCGGGTCGGCCGCGACGAGCGATGCGCGGTAGCTCACGCGATCCTGCAGCAGCACGATCACCGGCCGGTCCTGCACCACATGGCAATTGGTCAGCAGCAGATGATCGGTGATCGCGACGGCCGAGCCTTGCATGATGTCGCGCGCCCTGGCGTCGCCGACCGAGCGCGCCGCGCCGACGACGAAGACCGAGCGCTCGGCTTCCTTGTAGAGGGCCTCGGGGCTGAGTGCGGCGTGGGACGGGTGGCCCGGAATCGCCGGGAGCACGGTTTTAGGCAGCGGCAGGCTGGGTGCGGTCACGGACGGCGGCGCATCGTCGGCGCCGGTGAGCGCCTTCGCAAGGCTCGTGACGCTGACGAGCGCGTCCTTGTCCTCGTCGGAGGCCGCGGCCGGTTCCGTCGCGACCGCTTTCGTCAGGCAATCATTGTAGGGTGCGACGCCCTGAAGCCGCAGATAGGCGCAATCGTCCTCGATCGCGCGGGCCTGGGCTTCGCCAAGGGCCGTGCGGTCGGGCGCCGGATGGGTCTTGAGCGCCGCCATCTGCTGCGTCACGCAGGCCGCGAACGCGTCGCTCCCCTGCGCGATCGCCGCGTGGCACGCGGTGTTGATGCTGACATTGTCCTCATAGGAAAGCGAGGAACGGTCCGGCTCGGCGGCGAGCGCGGAGGCGGCAAGAGAGGCGGTCGCGAGGACCGCCAGGGCGCGCGGCAAAGTCATGCGCCATCCTCGCCAGACCGTGGTTGACCGATCCTTAACGGGACCCGCGTCAAGGTCGATCTATTGCCGCCGAATTCGCTTAAATGCGCGGTTTGCCGGCATCGGGCGGAGTTGGTAAAAGCGGCTTCTGGCACTGTCGGAGACCCTTTCCGTGGCAAAGGCTCAAGCCTTGAAGGCGCGCACGGCGAGCGTCGAGCGCAAGACGCGCGAGACGCGCGTCAGCGCGCATGTCGATCTCGACGGCACCGGCCGTTACGAGGTCGCGACCGGCATCGGCTTCCTTGATCACATGCTGGAGCAACTGTCGCGCCACAGCCTCATCGATCTTGCCGTGAAGGCCGAAGGCGACCTCCATATCGATTTCCACCACACGACCGAGGATACCGGCTACGCGGTCGGCGAGGCGGTGGCGCGCGCCTTGGGCGACCGGCGGGGCATCGCGCGCTGGGGCGACGCGCTCATCCCGATGGACGAGACGCTGACGCGCGTGGCGCTCGACGTATCCGCGCGGCCTTATCTCGTCTGGAAGGTCGGCTTCTCGCGACCCAAGCTCGGCGAGATGGATACCGAGCTGTTCAAAGAATGGTTCCAGGCCTTTGCGCAGTCGGCAGGTGTCACGCTTCACGTCGAGAATCTTTACGGCGAGAATAACCACCACATCGTCGAATCCTGCTACAAGGGTCTCGCGCGCGCGCTGCGTCAGGCGGTGGCGATCGATCCCCGCCGTGCCGACGAGGTGCCCTCGACCAAAGGCGTGCTCGGCGGCAGCCTCTGATGTCCCACATCGCGGTGATCGATTACGGGTCGGGCAATTTGCGCTCGGCCGCGAAGGCGTTCGAACGGGCGGTGCATGACGGAGGCCATGATCTTGCCGTACGCGTCACCCGGCATGCCGAAGAGGTCGCGGCGGCCGAGCGTGTCGTGCTGCCAGGCGTCGGCGCGTTCGCTGATTGCCGCCGCGGTCTCGCGGCGGTGCCGGGGCTCGAGGCGGCGCTGGCCGAGGTGGTGTTGTGGCGCGGGCGGCCCTTCCTCGGCATCTGCGTCGGCATGCAGCTCATGGCCCAGCGCGGACGCGAGTTCGAGACGACCGAGGGCCTTGGCTGGATCGCGGGCGAAGTCGCGGCGATCGAGCCTGACGACAGGTCGCTCAAAATCCCGCATATGGGCTGGAACGAGCTTCGGGTCGCACGCCCGCATCCGCTGTTCGCGGGACTGCTGCCGGGCGCGCATGCCTATTTCGTTCATTCCTTCGCGTTCCACGCGGCCCGCGCCGAGGATGTGCTGGCGACCGTCGACTATGGCGGTTCTCTCGTCGCGGCGATCGGCCGCGACAATTTCGCCGGCGTGCAGTTCCATCCTGAGAAGAGCCAGGCGACGGGATTGAAGCTCATTGCCAATTTCCTCGCGTGGCGGCCGTGATCCTTTATCCGGCGATCGACCTGAAAGGCGGACGCTGCGTGCGGCTGGTGCGCGGCGAGATGAGCGCCGCGACGATCTTCAACGACGATCCCGCGGACCAGGCGCGGCGATTTTGCGAGGCCGGCGCGCGCTGGCTCCACGTCGTTGATCTCGACGGCGCCTTCGCGGGCGAAGCGCGCAACGGTGCGGCGGTCGCGGCGATCCTTGCCGCGAGCCCGGCGCCGGTGCAATTGGGGGGCGGCATCCGCTCGCACGCGGCGATCGAGTCCTGGCTCGGTCGCGGCGTCGCGCGCGTGGTGCTCGGAACCGTGGCGCTCACCGATCCCGCGCTGGTCAAGGCGGCCTGCCGCGCCTGGCCCGGGCGGATCGCGCTCGGGATCGACGCGCGCCAAGGCCGCGTCGCGGTCGAAGGCTGGGCCCGGACGTCGGACATCGCCGCGCTCGATCTGGCGCTGGCGTTCGAGGATGCGGGCGCCGCGGCCGTGATCCATACCGACATCGATCGCGATGGCGCGCTCGAAGGCGTCAATGTCGCGGCCACCGCCGCACTGGCGCGGCGGCTCAAGACGCCGGTCATCGCTTCAGGCGGCATCGCTTCGATGGCCGATATCGCGGCGCTCAAGGCGCATGAGCCCGACGGCATCGCCGGCATGATCCTTGGGCGCGCGCTTTATGACGGCCGCATCGATCTCGCCAGCGCGCTTCAGGTGGCATCGTGCTGAAGCGCCGCGTCATCCCTTGCCTCGACGTGAAGGACGGGCGCACCGTCAAGGGCGTCAATTTCGTCGACCTTGTCGATGCCGGCGACCCGGTCGAGCAGGCGCGCTTTTACGACCGCGAAGGCGCCGACGAGCTGTGCTTCCTCGATATCACGGCATCGAGCGACAACCGTGCGATCCTCCTCGACGTCGTGGCGCGCACGGCCGAGCAGTGCTTCATGCCGCTGACGGTCGGGGGCGGCGTGCGCTCGGTCGAGGATGTCCGCACCTTGCTGCTGGCCGGCGCCGACAAGACCTCGATCAACACGGCCGCGGTGGAGCGGCCCGAGCTGGTGCGCGAGGCGGCGCGGAAGTTCGGCAGCCAATGCATCGTGGTCGCGATCGATGCCAAGGAAAGCGCGCCGGGGCGTTGGGAAGTCTTCACCCATGGCGGGCGGCGCGGCACCGGCCTCGACGCTGTGGACTGGGCGCGGCACATGGCCGAGCTCGGCGCGGGCGAGATCCTGCTGACCTCGATGGATCGCGACGGCACCCGGGCGGGCTTCGACATTGCGCTGACCCGTGCGGTCGCCGATGCGGTCGCGATCCCGGTGATCGCCTCGGGCGGCGTCGGCACGCTCGAGCATCTCGTGGCCGGCG
>DATJLY010000125.1:0-4827 GCA_035509095.1 Allostellaceae bacterium
GATGCCGAGCGCGGGCACATGGAAAGCGACCTGTGGGCCGCGCGGCTCGACGTGGCGCGGCTCCAGGCGTCGCTTCAGTCGGTCGATGATCCGGCCGCATCCTTCGCTCCGCCGGCGGGCGCGCCGCCGGCCATGGTCGCGACCGCGCGCCAGCTCTTGATCGATCAGGATGCCGAACAGCGCGCCAAGCTCGCGAGCCTCGATCGCCAGCGCGTGGCAAAACAGGCCGACCGCGACGCCGCCGCCGCCACGGTGCAAAAGCTTCAGGCGACGATCCCCATCCTCCAGCAACAGGCCGATATCCGGAAATACCTGTCCGACAAAGGATACGGGTCGAAGCTCACCTATCTCCAGACCGAGAGCGACCTCGTCGAGCAGCAGAAGGATTTGCCGATCGAAGCGGAGCACACGCACGAGGCCGACGCGGCGCTTCAGGCGCTTTCGGCCGCGCGCGATGAAACCATTTCGGAATATCGCCAGACCCAGGAAGCGCAGCTCGAGGCCGCCGAGGCCAAGGCCGCCGGGCTGTCGCAGGATGTGATCAAGGCGAACGAGCGCACGCGGCTGCAAACCTTGACGGCGCCGGTCGACGGCACGGTGCAAGAGCTTGCCGTCCATACCGTGGGCGGCGTCGTGACGCCGGCTCAGCCTCTGCTGACGGTCGTGCCGCTTGACAGCCGCCTCGAGATAGACGCCGATGTCTCCAACCGCGACGTGGGCTTCGTCCACGAGGGGCAGGAAGCGGAGATCAAGGTGGACACTTTTTCCTTCACCAAATATGGGCTCCTGCACGGCACCGTGCGGAGCGTGTCGGCCGACGCCGTGCCGCTGCAAAAGGCCGAGAGCGCCGAGCCGCAGAAATCCTCGACCAACAGCGACACCGACAGCGAGCCCGAGGGGCAGTCGCTCGTCTATCCGACCCGCATCGCGCTCGACCGCGACACGATGATGATCGACGGCCGCGAGGTGCGGCTCGCGCCCGGCATGGCGGTCACGGTCGAGATCAAGACCGGATCGCGCCGCGTCATCAGCTATCTCTTGTCGCCGCTCCTCCGGTTCCAGCAGGAAAGCCTGCACGAGCGATGAGGCGCCGCGATCTCCTGGCCGCGGCCTCGGCCGCCGCCGTGATGGGGCCGCGCGCGGTGCTCGCACAAGGCAGGCTGAAGCGGATTGGCGTGCTGATGCCGACCGCGGAAAGCGATCCCGAGACCGAGGATCTGGGCTCGATCTTCCGGCAATCGATGCAGCAACTGGGCTGGATCGGCGGACGCACCGCGCGCATCGACTATCGCTGGGGCGATGGCGATCAGCAGCGCATCAATCAGCTCGCCAGCCAGATGGTGGCGGATCAGCCCGACGTGATCCTCGCCGGCGGCGCGCCGGCGGTGGCGCCGTTGAAGCGCGCGACCGCGACCATCCCGGTCGTGTTCATCTCTGTCTCGGACCCGATCGCGCAGCGATTCGTCTCGAGCCTCGCCCAGCCCGGCGGCAATCTCACCGGCTTCACGAGCTTCGAGCCGAGCATGGGCGGCAAGTGGCTCGATTTGCTGACGCAGGTGGCGCCAAAGACACACCGAGTCTCTGTGCTCTATAACCCCGACACGGCGCCTTACACGGACCTGTTCCTGGCGGCGCTGGCAAAGGTCGCGCCTACCTATCGCGTCAACACTGTGGCGGCGCCGGTGCGCGACGATAACGACATCGAGCGTGTTTGCGCCGCGCTTGCGCCGGGCGGCGATGCGGGGCTCCTGGTCCCATCGGACGCCTTCACGTTGACGCATGCCGGCGCCGTGATCGCGGCGGCTGCACGCCATCGTCTGCCGGCGGTCTATGCGTTCCGCGTTTTTGCGCAGAATGGCGGGCTCATGTCCTATGGCGTCGATCTCGCCGACCAGATGCGGCAGGCCGCGAAATATGTCGATCGTATCCTCAGCGGCACAAGCCCCGGCGACCTGCCGGTGCAGCAGCCCACGACGTTCGAGCTTCTGATCAACGAGAAGACCGCTGCTTCGTTGAAGCTCACCGTGCCGCCGACGCTTCTCGCGAGCGCAGTCGAGGTGCTCGACTAGGCGTGACGAAGCGCCGCAGGTTGGTGCTGACGGTTGCAGCGCCGCGGAATCCGCATTTATCATTCGTTGAGAACGCAATCGTATTTCTAGCCGGCGCATATCGGTGCGGCGCCCAGATGATTGACTCGTCGATGGGGATTGGTGCGAAGCGCCTTGTATTCATCGTCGGCGCGTGCCGAAGCGGCACCACGTGGCTTCAACTGCTGATCTCTGCATCCCCGCGTGTGGCGACGGCAAACGAGACACATCTGTTCTCGTGCTATCTGCGCTCGCCGTTCGAGCAATGGCTGCGCCTTCAATCGAATTCTCGGTGCATCGGTATTCATCCGTTGATGGACGAATGCGAGTTCCAGGCGCTTTTGCGGCGCGTTTGCGACGGGGTGCTGGCACGGATCCTGGCCTTGAAGCCGAGCGCGGACGTGATCCTCGAGAAGACGCCCGATCATGTCGGTTCGGCCGCTTCGATCCTCGCGCTTTATCCCCGCGCCAAATTCATCCACATCATCCGCGACCCGCGCGCGGTGACGGCCTCGATGCTTGCAGCCCGAAAGGACTGGGGGGATGACGAATGGGTGCCCGCGACCGCGGCCGGCAACGCGAAGAGATGGGTTGCCGCGGTCGGCGCCGGCCGCGACATCGCGAACCTGACGCGCGACTATCGTGAAGTCCGGTACGAAGAACTGAAGGAGCGCGGCCCGGCGGTTCTCGCGCCGCTCATGGAATGGATTGGCGCGCCGACGGCGGCGGACGAATGCGCCGCGGCCATCGCTCGCTATTGCGTTCGCAATCTTGCCGAAAAGCGGGTCGAAGCCCCTTGGGACCTGGGAAAGGAGCCGTTGCGATTTTATCGCCGGGGCGAGGCCGACGGGTGGCGCACGGAACTGACCGCGCGGCAGATCCGCGATATCGAGGCGATCGCAGGGCCAGTGATGCGGGAATTGGGCTACAAGCCGCATTTCTCCAAGCCGGCCCTGTCGGTGGGAGAACGAGTCCGCGCGGTCGCGAAATGGCGGCTCGAGCAACTCGCGCGCCGGCTTTAGAAGCGGTGGCCGGGAGGGCGGCAAAGCGTCCTTGACAGATCGTACGTAAACAGGATACAAAGCGTGCTGCGCGCAGTGCCCAGGGGAAAGGAGGTAGCGACGCCGCAGCGATTATCAATTGTCGCTAAAATCGGCGGTTGTACGCTCCCTCCGCTCAGTCGCTTTGGCCCCCCTTCCGGCGCTGGAACGCCTCGGTCGCGGCGGCGACGGCGCCTTGGGCCTTGGGGCGGGCCTCGGCGATGCCGGCGGCGACGCGGGCATAGCTCGCGTGGCGCAGCGCGTTCACCTTGCTGAAATGCGGCTTCACGAACTCGGCGAGGAGCTCGAAGCTGCGCAGCTGAGCGGGCCAGGGCGCGAGGTCGTTGCCGAAGACAAGAAGGCAGCCGAACCCGCCCAGCGCGTCGCGGATCCGGGTCAGCTCGCGGATCGCATCCTCGGGCGTGCCGACGATGCCGAGCTGGTTGTCGTTGCAGAACTGCGCCGGGTTCGGGACCTTGCGGGGAAAGGCGGCGATCGCCGGCACCACGTCGTGGGTGTAGTCGATCCATTCGTGGAAGCCGAACTCGGCCTCGGCGAACGCCTGCTCGCGCGTCTCGGCAATGTGCATGACGACGGTGATGCGCCAGTCGCGGCGGTCGGGGGTGTGGCCGTGGCGCCGGCACTCCTCCTCATAGATGCGCCAGTTCTCGACATGGTGCTGAAGCGCCGCGTCGGTGGTGGGGCCAAGCGTGAGGACGCCCAGCCCGTGCTTGCCCGCCGCCACCACGCCCGCGGGCGAGCGCACCGAGGTGACCGCCATCTCCATGTGAGGGAGAGTGAAGCAGCCGAGCTGAAGCCGCGCCTCGCGCAGATTGTACCAGTCGGTGCGGGCGGTCACGGTCTCGCCCCGCATCAACGCCATGATGGTGTCGAGCCCTTCGTCCATCCGGTGACGGATCGTGTCGAGCTCGATCCCCATCATGTGCACGTCGGTCGGCAGCGCCCCGGGCCCGACGCCGAACATGGCGCGCCCGCGCGTCATGTGGTCGAGCTGAGCCATCATCTCGGCCAGCATGAAGGGATTGTGAAATGGCAGCGACTTGACCCCGGTGCCGAGGCGGATCCACTTGGTGCGCTGTGCCGCCGCGGCGATCATGAGCTCGGGCGCGGCGCTCATCTCCATCGAGCCGGAATGATGCTCGCCGAACCAGATCTCGCTGAAGCCGATCCGGTCGAGATGCTCGGCCAGCATCAGGTCGCGCTCGAACGCATAGGTCGGGTCGAGCTTCGAGGAATGGAACGGCGCGAAGAACAGGCCGAACCGCATCGGTCCGTCATAGTGAAGGGTCGCCATCGCTCCGTCCTCGTGCCTTGCGTTGCGCCAGCGGCCGATGTTAATGCCACCCGACCCCGTGGTCACCACCCTCGCAAGCGAAGGATTGCGCGATGATCGACCTTCATTACTGGCCCACCCCCAACGGCAAAAAGGTGACGATCCTGCTCGAGGAGCTGGGCGTGCCCTACAAGATCGTGCCGATCGCGATCGGCGCCGGCGATCAGTTCAAGAAGGAATATCTGGCGCTCAACCCCAATCATCGCATGCCGGCGATGGTCGATCACGAGCCCAAAGGCGGCGGCGCGCCGATCTCGGTCTTCGAATCGGGGGCGATCATGATGTACCTCGCCGAGAAGGAAGGAAAATTCTGGCCGCAGGATCTGCGCGGCAAATACGCGGTCAC
>DATJLY010000126.1:0-8362 GCA_035509095.1 Allostellaceae bacterium
GTCAGAAGGACGGGCCTTCGGTGCAAGCGATCCTCGAAGATGCGGTGGAGCGGCTGTGTGGCGCGCGCGTCACCGTCCACGGCGCAGGCCGCACCGACGCCGGGGTCCACGCGCTGGCCCAGGCGGCGCATCTCGACCTGCCGCGGGCCTATCCGCTGCGCGTCATCCGCGACGCGCTCAATCAGCATGTGAAGCCGCATCGGATCGCGGTCCTCGCGGCCGAGGAGGCGGCGGAGAGTTTCGATGCACGCCGCTCGGCACGCGGACGGGTTTACCGGTATCGCATCCTGAACCGCCGGCCGCCACCGACGGTCGAGCGGTTTCGCGTGTGGCATGTCGGCCGCGCGCTCGACGCGACGGCGATGCAGGACGCGGCCACGCTCCTTTTGGGCCGGCACGATTTCTCCACCTTCCGCGATTCGCTGTGCCAGGCGCGCTCGCCCGTCAAGACGCTTGACGCGCTCGACGTGACGCGCGCGGGCGAGGAGATTTGGATCGAGGCGCGCGCGCGCTCGTTCCTGCATCATCAGGTCCGCAACATGGTCGGCACGCTGAAGCTCGTCGGCGAGGGCGCGTGGGAGGCACAGGACGTAGCGGCGGCGCTTGCCGCCCGCGCGCGAGCCGCGGGCGGCCCGACCGCGCCCGCCGAAGGGCTTTATCTCGTCGCCGTCCTTTATCCCGCGCCGTAGAGGGACTGGGTCACCTCGCTTATCACCGCGCCCAGCACCACGTCGAGCAAGACGAGCGCCAGCGCCGGCATCGCCCCTTTCGACAGCGCGATCCGCGCGATGAACCATTCATAGACGAGGATCGCGATATAGGCGATCGTGTCAGCATAGGCGATGACATAGTCCGGCAAGAGGCTGGTCGCGCCGACGCACGCCACCGGCAGAAGCAGCGCCGTCTGCAGCACTTGCGACCAGTTATAGGCGGTGATGAAGCCGAGCGACTGTTCCTCGCTCGCGACGCGGCGGCAGAAGGCGAGCGCGGCCAGCGGATAGGCAGTCCAGCCGATGACATAGCCGATGGTCTCGATCAGCAGGATCTGCGGCAATCCCGCTTGGGTCTGGTCGGGCGTGAGCCGCAGCAGCAACAGCACCAGGAACCCGGGATAGCAGATCGCCGCCGACCAGAACGAGCGGATGCACCCCTCGCGCGAGCGGTCGAACCACATCATCGCGGCGGGATCGCGCCGCGCCAGCCGCCATGACCCGTAAAGCGCGCTGGTCACTTCGCGAAGCGTCACCATCGGCCGAGGCAAAGGGAAAGCGGTTGTATGAGATGGGGCGGCGTCACGGCGTCCTTCGACCGCGCGCTTCGCGCGCCGCTTTGGATGAGGAATTTTCTTATTGCCATCACAGAACTTCCTCATCCTGAGCGAAGCGGGCACGGCCCGCATAGTCGAAGGACGCGTGATCTAGCCGACCGCGAAGAACAGCTCCAGCGCCGTCCGGTAGATCGCGGCGAGCGCCGCAAGGTCGGCGACCGGAACGGACTCGTCCACTTTGTGCGCCGTAAGATTCAGAAGCCCGAACTCGGCGCAAGGGCAGAAACGGTGGATGAAGCGCGCGTCAGACGTGCCGCCGGTGGTGCTGAGCTCGGGCTTCTGGCCGGTGACGCGGCCGATCGCCTGGCTGAGGATCGTGCTCACTTCCCCAGGCGGCACGAGGAACGATTCGCCGCTCACCCGCACCTGCAGGTCGTATCGCCCGCCCGCTTCGTCGAGCCGTCGCTTCAGCCAGCGTTCGACGGTGGCGCCCGACCATTCGTCGTTGAAGCGCACGTTGAAGACGGCGCGCGCCTCGCCGGGGATCACGTTGGTGGTCTTGTTGCCGATGTCGATCGTCGAGACGGCGAGGCTCGAAGCCGGGAAATGCGGATTTCCCCGATCGAGCGGCGTCGTCGTGAGCGCGCTCAGCATCGCCACCAGCCGGTGCGCCGCGTTGTCGGCAAGATGCGGATAGGCGGTGTGGCCTTGCACCCCGTGGACGGTGAGATAGCCGTTGAGGCTGCCGCGGCGCCCGATCTTGATCATGTCGCCAAAGGTTTCGGCGCTGGTCGGCTCGCCGACGACGCAGGCGTCGATCCGCTCGCCCTTCGCCGCGACCCAGTCAAGCAGCTTGCGCGTGCCGTTGATCGCGTCGGCCTCTTCATCTCCGGTGATGAGGAAGCTGATCGAGCCGCCCGTCTCTTGCGGGCGCGCGCCAAGGAACGCGTCGCACGCCGCGACCATCGCGCCAATCGCGCCCTTCATATCGACCGCGCCACGGCCATAAAGGACGCCGTCCTTCACGACCGCGCCGAACGGATCGACGCTCCAGCGCGACACGTCGCCCGGCGGCACGACATCGGTATGGCCGGCGAAGCAAAAATTGCGGCCGCCGCGCCCCCGCCGCGCATAGAGATTGAGGATGGGCGTGGTGCCGGGCTCGGCGAACTCGACCGTCTCGCAGGCAAAGCCGAGACGCTCCAGCATGCGCTTCAGAGCGGGAATGGCGCCGGCGTCCGCCGGGGTGACGCTCGGCGCGCGGATCAGTTCCTGCGTTGCGGAAAGGGCGTCGAGACCGGCCATCAGTCCCGCAGGAGCTCGTTGATCGAGGTCTTGGCGCGCGTCTTCTCGTCGACCCGCTTCACGATGACGGCGCAATAGAGGCTGGGGCCGGGGCTGCCGTCGGGCAACGGCTTGCCGGGAAGCGTTCCCGGCACGACCACGGAATAGGCCGGCACGCGGCCTTGATGGGTTTCGCCGCTGACCCGGTCGATGATCCGGGTCGACGCGCCGAGGAACACGCCCATCGAGAGGACCGAGCCGCGCTCGATCACGACGCCTTCGGCCACTTCGCTGCGCGCGCCGATGAAGCAGTCGTCCTCGATGATGACGGGTTCCGCCTGCACCGGCTCCAGCACGCCGCCGATCCCGACCCCGCCCGAGATGTGGCAGTTGCGGCCCACTTGCGCGCACGAGCCGACGGTCGACCAGGTATCGATCATCGTGCCGCCATCGACATAGGCGCCGACATTGACGAAGGACGGCATCAGCACGACGCCGGGCGCGATATAGGCGGAATGGCGCACCACTGAGGTCGGCACCGCGCGGAACCCAGCCTGGCGGAACCGCGCCTCGTCCCAGCCTGCGAATTTCGAGGGGATCTTGTCCCACCACGACGCATCGCCCGGTCCGTTGTCGAGCACGCTCATGTCGTTCAAGCGAAACGACAGCAACACCGCCTTCTTGAGCCATTGATGGACGCGCCACGCGCCGCCCACTTTTTCCGCAACGCGGACGCGTCCGCCGTCGAGCGCTTCGAGCGCCGCCTCGACCGCTTGACGCACCGGCCCCTTGGTCGCGGCGGTGATGGTCTCGCGCGCCTCCCAGGCCGCGTCGATCGTCGCTTGCAGCTCAGCACTCATGGTCATGCCCGTCGATCATGCGTCGGCCACCATGGGGCGCGAAGGGATCGGCTGTCAATCAAAGGGGGTCGGCGCGCCGTTACACTACGTGGTCCGGTGCCAGCATGCAGGCATGCTCGGGATCGGTCTCGATCTGCAGCGTCACGTGGCCGATCCGGAATCGCTCCTGCAAGCCGCCCGCGATGTGGGCGAGCGTGTGGTCGCCGGGATGGCCGCCCGGCATCACGAGATGCGCGGTGAGCGCGGTCTCGGTCGTGCTCATGGACCAGATGTGGAGATCGTGCACGGCGGAGACGCCGGGAAGATGGGCCAGATGGTCGCGCACGCGCGCGCCGTCGATGCCGTCCGGCACCGCCTGAAGCGCCATCGCGAGCGCCTGGCGCAAGAGGCTCCAGGTCGCCACCACGATCGCGACCGCGACGACGATGCTGACAATGGGATCAAGCCGCACCCAGCCGGTGACAAGGATCACCACGCCGGCGGCCGCCACGGCGAGCCCCACGACCGCGTCGGCGGCCATGTGGGCATAAGCGGCCTTCACGTTGAGGTCGCCCCGTTTGCCGCCGGACAAAAGCAGCGCCGTCGCGCCATGAACGGCGACGCCCAAAAGTGCGACCACGATCACCGTGAGGCCCGCCACCGGCTCGGGCGTGACGAGACGCTCCGCCGATTCGAGAACGATCGCGCCGACCGCGATCAGCAGGATGATGGCGTTGAGAAGAGCGACGAGGATCGAGGAGCTGCGCAGGCCATAAGTAAAGCGGCCCGAAGGCGCGCGGCGCGCCAGCATCAAAGCCGCCCACGCCGCGGCGAGGCTCAGCGCGTCGCCGAGATTGTGTCCTGCGTCGGAAAGAAGCGCGATCGAGTTGCCGACCACGCCATAGACCGCCTCGACCGCGACGAACCCCAGATTGAGGGCCGTGCCGACGGCAAAAGCGAGCGCGGCGCGCTCGCCCACCGGCGCAGGGTGGTGATGATGGTGGTGGTGACCGTGACCGGAATGGTCATGATCGTGATCATGATCATGCGCCATCGGGCCATTCTGCCCCAACCCCGCGGCCCGGGTCGAAGAAAATCAGGCCGCGTGGCGGAACGTGTCGTGATGAGGCTCGAACGGGGCCACCGTCTCGGGGATCCGGTTCACGATGTAGGGGATCTCCGACCGGCTGATGCCGAGATCGGCGAGCGACCGGTCATCGAGGGCGTACAGCTCGTCGAGCGTCCGCTCGCGCCGCCGCCAGTCCTGGTACTTTGCCACTAAACCATTGAGAATACGGGTGAACATGGGGATTTCTCCCTATCTTTGTGCGCTGCACAATAGGTAAGAGGCGCTGCCCTGGTTGTCATCCCATTAGTGGTGCAAGCCAGACCCGTCCTACTCGCATGCCAGCGTTAAGAGGAAATATCGGCCGCCCCGGCGTCTTTCAGCAGGTGCGGGGCCCCGTACTCGCGCATCAGCCGCTGGGGATCGCGTGTCGCGGCCGGTGCCAGCGAGGCCGCGCCCAATGCCCGCGAATAGGCGACCAGCGCGGTGCCGAAGCCGAGCCGCTCGCGCTCATAGCGGGCGAGCGCCCGCGGGACGTCGCCTTCCGCCGCAAGCGCGTCGGCAAGCGCCGCCGCGTCGAGGGCCGCCTTGGTGATGCCGGCCGCGACATGCGGCCGGGCGATGAAGGCGGCATCGCCCAAAAGCGCGGTCCGGCCGAAGACCAGGCGGGGCACTTCGAGATCGCTCACCGCCTGCAGCAGCGGCTGCTCGGCGCGTCCCACGATCTCGGCCAGAACCGGCGGCAAGAGCGCGCGCGCGTCCTCCTTCATCGCGGCGATGACGCTTGCCCGGATCGCGGTCGGCGGGATCGCCGGGAAGTGGTTGCGGCCCGCCTCGTCGGTCATCAGCTCCGCGACGGCGTCGGTCGGCCGGTACCAGATGAAGTAATAGCGGCGGTGGCCGTCCCTTGTGTCGTCGCCAAAGCCGGGGATCGGCGTCGACAACGTCATCTCGCCCTCTGGGAAGGTGAAGGCGATGCTGTCCCCCAGAAGCGCGCGGGCGTCTTGCGTCAGGGTCGCTTCCTCCACCATGCCGCGCCAGGCGATATAGCCCGCATAGCGCGGCTCGATTTCCGGCAGGAATTGGCGCCGCGTCGTGGAATGGACGCCGTCGGCCCCGATCACCAGATCGCCGGCCGTGCGCGTTCCATCGGCAAAGCGCAAAGCGAGACCGTGCCCCTCCGCTTCGACGCGCGCGACGGTGCGGCCGGGCTGGACTATGCCGTCCGGCACCGCCTCGCGCAGCGGGCGATAGATGCGCGACCAGGCGCCGGTGATCCAAGGCCGCGGCAGGCGCGACACGACGCCGCCCGAGCGATCGATCCACAGCAGCGACGACACGGCGACCCCCGTGCTGGGGTGGAGATGAACGCCTACCCGCCGCATTACGCCAAAGAGCTCGCTCGAGAGGCCCAGGCCCGCGCCGCGCCCGGCAAGGTCGCCCGGCGTCTTCTCGAACACGGCCACGTCCCAGCCGATCTGGCGCAGCAGGCAGGCCGCCATGAGCCCGCCCACCGAGCCGCCGATGACGAGCGCGCGGGGCCGGTCGGTCATGGGAGAGGTGTCCTTGGCATGATGCCTTCTACCACAGGGATGGGTGGCTTATCTTGCCGGCATGCTGCTCGAGGTCGAAGGGCTTACCGCCGCCTATGGCGAGAGCCGGGTGTTGTTCGGGCTCTCCTTCGCCGTCGGCGCGGGCGAGGTCGTAACGCTCCTCGGCCGCAACGGCATGGGGAAGACGACGACGATCGCCTCGGTGATGGGGATCGTGCCGCCGACCGGCGGGACCATCCGGTTCGACGGCCGGAATATCCATGGGCTGCCCTCCTATCGCATCGCGCAGCTTGGGCTGGGCCTCGTGCCCGAAGGGCGTCAGGTATTCCCCAACCTCACCGTGCGCGAGAACCTGGTGGCGACGGCGGCCAACCGCAGCGGCGCCGCCGCGCGTTGGAGCCTCGACCCTGTGCTGGCGCTGTTCCCGGCGCTTGCCGAGCGGCTCGACAGCTATGGTGCGCTCTTGTCGGGCGGCGAGCAGCAGATGCTGGCGATCGGCCGGGCGCTCATGACCAACCCGCGGCTCTTGATCCTCGACGAGGCGACCGAGGGATTGGCGCCGCTGGTGCGCGCCGAGATCTGGCGCGCACTCGCGACCTTGAAAGGCGAGGCGTTGTCGATCCTCATCATCGACAAGAACGTCGCCGCGCTGACCCGCATCGCAAACCGCCACTACGTGCTCGAAAAGGGCCAGATCGTGTGGCAGGGCACGTCCGCGGAACTCGCCGCCGATACCGAGCTGCAACAGCGCTATCTCGGCGTTTAGCGGGCCAAGGGAAGAAGCGGGGAGGGCGCCCTTGTGAAGCACGCGGCGCGGTGCTTTGTTGGGCTCGCTCATAACGGAACCTTAGGATGACCGCCCTCATGCGCACAATCGGCGCCGCGCCATGACGTTGAAGACACCCGTGCTCATTGTCGGCGCCGGCCCGGTCGGCTTGGCGCTGGCCGGCGAGCTTGGCTGGCGCGGCATCTCCTGCTGCCTCGTCGAGAAGGGCGACGGCTCGATCTATCAGCCCAAGATGGACCTTGTCGGCGTGCGCACCATGGAGTTCTGCCGCCGCTGGGGCATCGTGAAATGGGTTGAAGAGGCGCCCTATCCGCGGGATCTCAGACAGGACAATGTCTATGTCTCGTCCGTCGCGGGCTACGAGTTCGGGCGCGAGCCCATGCCCGCGATGGACGGTGACAAGCCGCCGCCGCAAAGCCCGCAGCATCGCGAACGCTGTCCGCAGGACATGTTCGACCCGGTGCTGCGTCGCTTCGCGCAAAGCTTCCCGCATGTGAATCTGCGCTATCACGCCGAGCTGCAATCGTTCGAGGACAGGGGCACGGGCGTTGTCGCGCGGATCATCGATGCGCGCACCGGCGCGCCCGAGACGATCGAGGCGGACTATCTCGTCGGCTGCGATGGCGCGGCAAGCACCGTGCGCCAGAGCCTTGGCATAGAGATGGCGGGCAATCCCGTCCTCACCTACACCACCAACGTCATCTTCCGCTGCGAGAACTTCCTGTCGCTCCACGACAAAGGCGAGGCCTACCGCTATATCGTGATCGGGCCCGAAGGCACCTGGTCGACCATCGTCGCCATCAACGGCGTCGACCGCTATCGCTTCTCGATCGTCGGCGACGAGAACAAGCGGACTTACGACGAGGACGAGGTCCGCGCGCTCATCTTCAAGGCGGTGGGGCGCGAATTCCCGTGCGAAATCCTGACCATCGTGCCGTGGATCCGGCGCGAGCTGGTCGCGGACAGTTATGGCCGCGGCCGCGTCTTCATCGCGGGCGACGCCGCGCATCTCACCTCGCCCACCGGTGCCTTCGGCATGAACATGGGCATCCAGGACGCGGTCGATCTCGGCTGGAAGCTCGCGGCGCTTGCCAAGGGCTGGGGCGGGGCAAAGCTCGTTCCGGCCGCCTACGAGATCGAGCGGCGCCCCGTCGCGATCCGCAATGTACGGGAAGCCTCGGCGAATTTGCGCCGCATGCTGTCGCCCCGCAGCGAGAAGCTGCGTCACGAGGCGTTCGTGCCGGGCGCCGCGGGCGATGCCGCGCGCGCGGAGTTCGGCGCCTGGTTCAGCGAGCAGATGCGGCACGAGTGGTACACGCTCGGCATTCACCTGGGCTATCGCTATGAGGGCTCGCCCCTTGTCGTGCCGGATGGCACGCCGGAGCCACCCGACACCGTCAACACCTACGAGCAGACGGCGCGCCCCGGCCATCGCGCGCCGCATGTATGGCTCGCGCCGGGCCGTTCCACGCTCGATCTCTTCGGCCGGGACTTCGTACTGCTGCGCTTCGATGCATCGCTCGACGTGGATGCGCTGCGCGACGCGGCGCAACGCGCGGGCGTGCC
>DATJLY010000127.1:0-2089 GCA_035509095.1 Allostellaceae bacterium
CGATCGGCGAGGTGCGCGGCGCCGAGGCGCTCGATCTCCTGAAGGCCTGGGGCACCGGCCATCCGGGTGGGATTGGCACGCTGCACGCCGGTTCCGCAATCGGCGCGCGGCGCCGACTCGAACAACTCATCCAGGAAGCCGTCGTCACCGTCCCGCGCGCGCTGATCGCCGAGACGATCGACCTCATCGCGGTCCTCGCCGGCCGCGGCTCCGCGCGCCGGCTCGCCGAGCTCGCGGTGGTGAAGGGCCTCTCGCCCACCGGCGACTACGTCCTCACCCCCGCAGGAGAACCGTGATGCTCATCAAGGATGCCCGCCGTGCGTTCGCCACGGCATCCGCCTTCGTCTTCGTCGCCCTCGCGACCGCGCCGGCCTACGCCGCCGGCTCAAACATGCCGTGGGAGCAGCCGCTCAACCAGATCCTGGAGAGCATCCAGGGGCCGGTGGCGAAGGTCGTGTCGGTGATCATCATCATCGTCACTGGCCTGACGCTCGCCTTCGGCGAGACGAGCGGCGGCTTCCGGCGGCTCATCCAGATCGTGTTCGGTCTGAGCATCGCCTTCGCGGCGTCGAGCTTCTTCCTGACCTTCTTCCAGTTCGGCGGCGGAGTCACGGTGTGATGGAGCAGGATGACGCCATCACCGGGTTCTACGCGCCGGTTCACCGTTCACTGACCGAGCCAATCCTGCTGGGCGGCGCGCCGCGTGCCGTCGCGATCGTCAACGGCACGCTCGCCGCCGCAATCGGGCTCGGCCTTCGTCTTTGGATCGTTGGCGGCCTGATCTGGCTGATCGGCCATATCGCAGCCGTCTGGGCCGCGAAACGCGACGCCGCCTTCGTCGACGTCGTGCGCAGGCACCTGCGCTACCCGCAGCATCTGGTCTCGTGAGGTTCGCCCAATGATGAACCTCGCCGAATATCGTCGCCGCAGCCAGAGCCTCGCCGACTTCCTGCCCTGGGCAGCATTAGTCGCCAAGGGCGTCATCCTCAACAAAGACGGCTCGTTCCAGCGCACCGCGCGCTTTCGCGGCCCCGACCTCGATTCCTCGACGCCGGCCGAGCTGGTCGCGATCACCTCGCGTCTCAACAACGCGCTGCGCCGTCTCGGCTCCGGCTGGGCCGTCTTCATCGAAGCCCAGCGCGTGCCCGCGCACAACTATCCGCTCAGCCAGTTTCCCGATCCGGTTTCCGATCTGGTCGATGCCGAGCGTCGCGCCCAGTTCGAGGAGGAAGGCGCGCATTTCGAGAGTGGCTATTTCCTCACGTTGCTCTGGCTGCCGCCTGCCGACGACGCCGCCCGCGCGGAAGCCTGGCTCTATGAGAACCGAGCGCATGGCGGCGCCGACTGGCGCGCCGCTCTGGAAGGCTTCGTCGACCGCACCGACCGCGTCTTGGCGCTCCTCGAAGGTTTCATGCCGGAGGCGGATTGGCTCGATGATCGCGAGACGCTGACCTACTTGCACTCCTGCATCTCGACCCGGCGCCAGCACGTCCGCGTGCCCGAGACGCCGATGTATCTCGACGCCATCCTCGTCGATGAGGATCTGACAGGCGGACTCGAGCCGCGCCTTGGCCGCGCCCATCTGCGTACCCTCACCATCATGGGCTTCCCGTCGCAGACTTGGCCAGGTCTGCTCGACGACCTCAATCGCCTGGCATTTTCCTATCGCTGGGCGACGCGCGCCGTCTGCCTCGATAAGACCGACGCCGCCAAGCTGCTCGGAAAAGTTCGCCGCCAATGGTTCGCCAAGCGCAAGAGCATCATGGCGATCTTGAAGGAGGTGATGACCAACGAGGCATCGGTGCTGATGGACTCCGATGCCGCCAACAAAGCGCTCGATGCCGACGCCGCCCTGCAGGAGCTCGGCACCGACCTTGTCGGCGAAGCCTATGTCACCGCCACCGTCACCGTCTGGGACGAAGACGCCGGTCTCGCCTCCGAGAAGCTTCGCCTCGTCGAGAAGGTGATCCAGGGCCGTGACTTCACCTGCATGCCGGAAGGGGTCAACGCGCTGGAGGCATGGCTCGGATCCATCCCCGGTCATGCCTACGCGAATGTCCGGCAGCCGCCAGTCTCGACGCTGAACCTG
>DATJLY010000128.1:0-8069 GCA_035509095.1 Allostellaceae bacterium
ACGAGCTTTGGTATATCCGCGGCTACGCGCTCGACCAGCAGGAACCGGTCGACCGGCACAGCGTCTTCGTGCGGTTCGACTGGGTCGACGCTTTCGTGACCGATTTGGAGATCACCGGATTTGCGGATACGGACCTGCGCGACGGCTCGACCCAGCTCCAGCTCACGGCCGATTATTACCTGACGCGCGAATGGACTGTCGGCGGGATCGCCGGCGCGAATGTCGGGACCAAGCGTTCCTACTTTGGAACTCAGCCCCAGGCCGCTACCCTTCTCGCGAAGGTGGCGCGGTATTTCTAAGACAGGGGCTTACAAGGGATGGCTGGCGAAGCGGGGACACGGCATCCCGTAATCCTGATCCTGGACGTGCTGGTCTTCGCCTTCGCGATCGCCGAACTGATCGAGGCGCTGTTCGATGTCGGCCTCCATCTGATCCTCGAGGAGTCGGCGCTGCAGGTGGTGATGCTGATCCTGCGCACCGCGGCGCTCTGGCATGCCGGCCGGCACGTGCGAGGCAAAGCGTGATCGACCATTTGCTGGCGGTTTGTTGATGAGCCGCGCCTTCGCATGCCTCCGCGCGGAGTGGTTCCTCGCCATCGGGATCGCGACCAGCGTCGCTTTCGTCGTCTTCGAGGAGGCACTGCTCGGCAATCTCGCGAACCCGGTCTGGCTCGCCTTCATCTTCGCGTGGCTCTTTTTCACCGTTCTCGGATCGGCTTTGGCGGTGGTCCGGCATGCCGACCTCCTGGCCGTCCGCCTGGGCGAACCTTACGGCACGCTCATCCTCACGCTGTCCGTCACCTTCATCGAGGTGATCACGGTTTCCGCGGTGATGATCCATGGCGCGCACAATGCGGCGCTTGCCCGCGACACGCTTTACGCCGTGGTGATGATCATCCTGAATCTCATGATCGGCCTGTCGCTGCTGATCGGCGGATGGCGGCACCGCGAGCAGCTTTTCAACCTGCAAGGGGCCAACACCTATCTCGGCGTGATCATCCCCTTGGTCGTGCTGAGCCTCGTTTTGCCCACCTACACCCAGACGACGCCGGGCCCGACCCTGTCGCTGAACCAGCAGATCTTCCTGGTGATCATGTCCGTTGGCCTTTACGGCGCGTTCCTCGCGATCCAGGCCGGGCGGCATCGGGAATATTTCGCGCTCGGCGATGGAAGCGCCGACCACGCCGAGCCGCACACGCAAGCGGGTGCCACCGCCTACCACGCGATTCTTCTCATCGCCTACATGGCGCCCGTCGCCGTGCTAGCCGAGCATCTTGCGGTGCCCCTCAACTATCTGATCGGGACATTGCACGCGCCGGTACGGTTCGGCGGCGTGATCATCGCCGTTCTGGTGGCGACGCCCGAGGCCATCGGCGCGGTGCGTGCCGCCGTCGCCAACCGGCTGCAACGGTCCGTCAATATCGCGCTGGGGTCGGTCCTATCGACCATCGGCCTCACCGTGCCGGCGATGGTCGTGGTGAGCCATTTCGTGGGGCTCGACCTCGTCCTCGGCGTGCAGAACACGGACACGGTGATGCTGATCCTCACGCTCGCGATGAGCGTCGTCACGTTTGCGAGCGGGCGCACCAACATCCTGCAAGGGCTGGTGCATCTGATCCTGTTCCTCGTCTATCTGCTGCTGATCGTCGAGGGTTGAGGCTCAGAGAGCCTTGCGCAGGGTAAGGTTGATGCGGCACCGGCCGGCGACTTCGTGCTCGCCCTCCGCGAGCATGTCGACGCCATGGAACATCATCCGCGCCGGACCGCCCCACACCACGACGTCGCCGCTTTCGAGCGGAATGCGCCGCGGACGGTTGCGCCGCTCCGGACCGCCCCACAGGAATATCGCCGGCAGGCCCAGCGAGACCGACACGATGGGCGCCGCGAAATCCCGCTCGTTCCGGTCCTGGTGCAGTGTAAGGCGCGAACCGGGCTCATAGCGATTGACGAGGCACGCATCCGGCACGAATCCCGGAAACCCAACCGCCGCGGCCGCGCGCGCGGCAAGATCGAGGAACAGCGCCGGCATCGCCGGCCACAGATGCCCCGTCACGGGGTCTTCATGCGCATAGCGATAGCCGCGCCGGTCCGTGATCCAACCTGCGATGCCGCAATTCGTCATCGCCACCGACATGGTGAAGCCGCCCGGCGTCACCATGTGCCGGAATGGCGCACGCGCGGCCACACCCGAGACCGCATCGAGAAGGGCGCGCTCCTCGTCAAGCGCAAACCCAGGGAGCACCGCGGCTCCGGGCTCGAGCGCGACCTGGCGCGGTGGAAAGGCGAGCCTCCGGCTCATTGCGCGTCGTGGAAGATCAGGCCGAGCGTCGTCCGCTGCCCTGCCGTGATCCGGCTCACGCCATGGCGCATGCGCACGCGATAGGCGCCGCGCGCGCCCGCGACCGGCCGTTCGTTGACCGCGAAGACGACGCCGTCGCCAAGGCCAAGCGGCACGACCTCGGCACGAGACTGCATGCGCGGACGCTGCTCCGTCAGGACAAACTCACCGCCCGCGAAGTCACGGCCGGGCATCGACAAGAGGATCGTCGCCTGGAGCGGGAACACAAGATCACCGTAAAGGTCCTGATGAAGACAGTTATAGTCGCCCTCGCCATAGCGCAGCAGCAAGGGGGTGGGCCTGACCTGTCCCGCCTCGTGGCAATGCTTCAGGAAGGCCGCAAGGGTATCGGGATATCGCGCGGCAACGCCCAGCGATGTGCGCCACCGGTTGGCGATCGCGGCGAGCGGCGGATAGAGGTCCCGGCGCAACGTCGCGACACGGTCCGGCAGCGGGTAGGAAAGATACTTGTACTCCCCTCGCCCAAATCCGTGGCGCGCCATCACCACGCGGCTCCTGAAATGCGCGTCGTCGCCATAGAGCGCGGCAAGGGCGGCGCAGGCATCGGGCTCGACGAGCGCGGGCAGGATCGCATAGCCGCGCTCGTCAAGGTCCGCCGTAATCCGGGCCCAATCCCGGCTCACGACCGCGCTTCACGCTCGATGAGCGCGCGTTTGCGCTCGATGCCCCAACGATAGCCCGCAAGCGCGCCGTCACGCCGCACCACGCGATGGCACGGGATCGCGATCGCGACCGGGTTCTTCGCGCAGGCGCTCGCCACCGCACGGACCGCGTTGGGCACGCCCAGCTTCCGCGCGAGCTCGGCATAGGTCGTGGTCGTGCCGGGCGGGATTTCCCTAAGCGCTTGCCATACGCGCTGCTGGAACGCGGTGCCTCTCAGGTCGAGCGGCAGGTCGAGGCCGAGATGCGGCGCCTCGACGAACCCCACGACGCTTGCGACCCATCGCTCGAATGACGCATCGCCGCCGACGAGCGTCGCTTTCGGGAAACGGTCTTCGAGGCTTTTCACCAACGCCTCGGGATCATCGCCGAGCGCGATGGCGCAAATGCCTTGCGCGGTCGCCGCGACCAGGATCGCGCCGAGCGAGCACTGCCCCACGGCGAACCGGATCTCGGTCCCCTCGCCGCCCGCGCGGAACCGGGTCGGCGTCATCCCCAGAAGCGAGGACGACGCCTCGTAGAACCGCCCGCTCGAATTGAAGCCGGCATCATAGATCGCGGCGGTGACGCTCGGCGCCTGCTTCAGCCCATCGCGCACGCGGCGCGCACGCTCCGCCGCCGCATAGTCGCGCGGCGTCACGCCGGTCACCGACTTGAACACGCGATGGAAATGGAACCGCGACAGGCCGGCCGCCGCGGCAAGCGCATCGAGGCTCGGCGCTTCCTCCGATTCCGCGATGAGGCGGCAGGCCGCGGCGACCGCGGCCGCGTGCGCCGACGCTTCGTTCGGGCGACAGCGCTTGCACGGACGGAAACCGGCACGCTCAGCCTCCTCGCAGCTCGCGTGGAAGCGCACATTCTCGCGCCGCGGCAGGCGTGCCGCGCAGGACGGGCGGCAATAGACGCCGGTCGAACGGACAGAATAGTAGAAGACGCCGTCGGCGCGCCGGTCGCGGTCGACGACCGCCCGCCAGCATTCCTCCTCGCTCCGGTCGAGCCGCGGGTCCGGCATGGGCTGACGCTGGGTCATGGTCGGGGTCATTGAAATTCTCCTCGAAGATGGGCCTTAAGGCCATTGCCCGCAACATGATCGATGCGCGCCCGCCGTACACTCCGACCCTTGCTGTCCAATTCGACTTTGTCGCGGCACAGACGGATCAAGCTGCTAGGATGGTGCGAGGTGACGCAGGGATCGGCGCATGGTCGGACGTTGGCTAATCTCGCTGGTGTTGCTGGCGATGACCGCGCCGGCCGCCGCGGCGCTCGACAAAGTCGTGGTCGGCTGGGGCATCACCGGCGCGACCGCGCCGGTGATGATCGCGCTCGACAAAGGCTATTTCCGCCAACTGGGGATCGATCCTGTGATGCAGGAATTCCGCGGCTCGGCGGACGCGGTCTCGGCGCTTGCGACCAGCAACCTCGATGTCGATCTGGGCGGCGTGACCGCCGGGTTCTTCAACAGCGTCGCGCGAGGCCTCGACGCGCGGGTCGTCGCCCCCATGAACATACAGCCGCCGGCGCCCGGCTCGACCCCGCTGATGGCGCGCAAGGATTTGTGGGATTCAGGCGCGATCCGCACCGCGCGCGACCTGCGCGGACGCAAGGTCGCCGTGAACGCGCCAGGGAACGGCGTCGAATACAAGCTCTTCCTCATCCTGCAATCCGCCGGCATGGGGTTCGGCGACGTGGACCTCACGCGGCTGGGCTTTCCCGAAATGCTCGTCGCGCTGAAGAACAAGGGCATCGACGCCGCGGTGCTGGCCGAGCCCTTCGGTACCTTGGCCGCGCAGCAAAATCTCGCCGTCTTCATGACCAAGGAATCGGACTTCGCGCGCGGCGACGTGACGACCGTCGTGCTGTTCAGCGGCAAACTGATCCGCGAACGCCGCGCCGTCGGCGTGCGGTTCCTGCAGGCGATCATCGGCGGCATCCGCGACCTGTCCGCAGACGGCTGGCGGAAGCCCGAGAATGTCGCGATCATGACCAGGTACATGCATTTGAGTCCCGCGGTGCTTCTGGCGAGCGTCTTCACGGCGTTCGACCCGACGCTCGACATCGATCGCGGCTTCGCGAGCCTCGAGCATCAGGAAGCGGTGCACCGGACGCTTGGCTATCTGACCTACGCAAAGCCGCTTCCGCGCGACCAGGTGATCGATCCGACCCTTGCGCGCGAGGCGGTCGCGACCATGCCGACACTGAAGGCCGAGTGACAAAAGGAAAGAGGCGCCATGGATTTCGAATTCTCCGAGCGGTCGCAGCGTATCCAGACGCAGATCAAGGCCTTCATCGCCGAGCATCTCGCCCCGCGCGACGAGGCGCGCAAAAGGCTCGAGGAAGATGGTGTCTATCCGCTGCCTTTCCTCGAGGAATTGAAGGCGCTGGCACGTGACCAAGGGCTTTGGAACCTGTTCCTGCCCGGCCTCAAGCCCGACGAGCCGGGCACGCGGATGTCGAACCTCGATTATGCGCCGTGCGCCGAGATCATGGGCCGCATGCCCTGGTCGTCGGAAGTGTTCAATTGCAGCGCGCCCGACACCGGCAACATGGAACTGCTGCATCTCGCTGCGACGCCGGCGCAGAAGAGCCAATGGCTGACGCCGCTGCTCGACGGAAAGATCCGTTCGTCCTTCGCCATGACCGAGCCCGATGTCGCCTCTTCCGACGCGACCAACATCCGCACCTCGATCCGGCGCGACGGCGGGTCATGGGTCATCAATGGACGCAAATGGTTCATCACCAACGCCGCCGACCCGCGCACCCGCCTCTTCATCGTGATGGGTCAGACGAGCCCCGACCGGCCCGAGGCGCATCGGCGCCAAAGCATGGTGCTGGTGCCGCGCGACACGCCCGGCATCACGATCGTGCGCAACCCGCCCGTCATGCACGAGCGCCATCCCCAAGGTCATTGCGAGATCCTGTTCGAGAATGTGCGGGTGCCCGCCGAAAACCTGCTGGGCGAGGAAGGCGGCGGGTTCGCGCTGGCACAGGAGCGGCTGGGGCCGGGCCGCATCCATCATTGCATGCGCGCGATCGGCGCGGCGGAGCTAGCGCTCGAGCTCATGGTCGAGCGGGCGCTGGGCCGCCGCACCTTTGGCCAGGCGCTCGCCGAGCACGGCACCATCCGTGAATGGATCGCGCTGTCGCGGATCGAGATCGAACAGGCTCGGCTCCTGGTGTTGAAGGCGGCGTGGCTCATGGACAAGCACGGCAACAAGGCCGCCCGCAGCGAAGTGTCGCTCATCAAGGTGATCGTGCCGCGGATCGAGGTGGCGATCGCCAATCGCGCGATGCAGACATTCGGCGCCAAGGGCCTGACCCAGGACACGCCGCTGCCGGACATCTGGACCCACGGGCGCTATCTCCAGATCGTCGACGGACCGGACGAGGTGCATCTGCGCGGCATCGCGCGCGCCGAAATCCGCGCGGTCGAACGCCGGCTGGGACGGCGGAACTAGCCGTTCAGACCAGCACGCTCTGGGTGGAAGGAGGGGGCGCACCGAAGCTCGTCGTCGTCGCGGTCGTGCCGTTGGCGTAGGTGATCACCGTCGTGATCACGCCGGTCGACGACGTCGTGCTGGTCTCGCTCACGATGGTCTGCGACGTCGAGGAGCTAGCGCTGCTTGCGCTTGCGCCGCCACCGGACCCGCCCGCGCCGCCGGCGCCGCCCAATATCCGAGCCGCCGATTGCAGGTTCGCAATCGATGGCTGCGCCGCGAGGCTGACGGCGGAATTCGACAAGGCGGAACCGACCGACATCGGTGATCTCCCACAGGAGGCCGAAACGCCCAATGCCGGACGACTCTGGCCGACAGGGGTTAATCTTGGCTTAACCGATTGTCCCCCCAGCGGATCACACCTCGCGTCAAACCACGACGCTGATGGTCGAGCTTGGCATCGGACCGGAGCTCGTCATGGTCGCGGTCGAGCCGTTGGCGTAGGTGATCACGGTCGTGATCACGCCCGCGGCGGACGTCGTGCTCGACATGCCGATGATGGCTTGCGACGACGCGGCCGATGCCCCGGCGCCGCTTTGCGCCTGCGCCGATGCTTGCGGACGGATGAGCGCGGCCGGCACGGTGACGGGCACCGCGGCCGACGCTGTGGCGGGATTCGACGCGGCTGTCGTAACCGTCATCGGACGTCTCCTATGCACGTATTACGCGCACCATTGGCGGAAGTTTCTACCGTCGCGCGTTAACAGCGGATTAATCGTCAATCAAAAAATTTGTATCGAATGCCAATTATACAACTTCGGCGAGAGCAGGCCGATTTTAGTTGTTCTTGCTATGTTCCTATGATAGCCCGGTCTCGGCAAAAGAGCGGAGGCAAGCGATGGAACCGTTTGACCGGCAGGCCTGGGCCATCCTGCTATTGGGTTGGGCCGTCGCGCTCTGGGTCACGATGAGCTGACCGCGACAGGACTTTTCCGTCCTCGTGCGCCCCGGTATGGTCGCGCGCGAGGGCGTTCATGAAAGTGCTCGTGATCGAGGACGACCGTGAGGCCGCCTCTTATATCGGCAAGGGTCTGGGCGAAAGCGGCTATGTCGTCGATCATGCCGCCGAAGGCCGTGATGGGCTCTTCCTGGCGACCGACGGCAGCTATGATCTGTTGATCGTCGATCGGATGCTTCCCGGGATGGACGGGCTCGCGCTTATCGCCGCGCTGCGTGCGGCCTCGGTCCAGACGCCGGTCCTGATCCTGAGCGCGCTGGGCGCGGTCGACGACCGCGTCAAGGGCCTGCGCGCCGGGGGCGACGACTACCTGGTCAAGCCATTCGCCTTTGCCGAGCTGCTGGCGCGCACCGAAGCGCTGTTGCGCCGCAGCGGCGGTGGCCAGGCGACGACGCGGCTCGCGGTGGGCGACCTCGAAATGGACCTCTTGGCGCGCAAGGTGCGCCGGGCCGACCACGACATCGAGCTTCTGCCGCGCGAGTTCCGGCTTCTCGAATTCCTGATGCGGCGTGCCGGGCAGGTCGTGACCCGCACCATGCTGCTCGAGAATGTGTGGGACTACCATTTCGACCCACAAACCAACGTCATCGACGTGCATA
>DATJLY010000129.1:0-3468 GCA_035509095.1 Allostellaceae bacterium
GGCGGGTTCGGCATCGCGGTGAAGATGCATGTGAAGATGCCGTCGCTGCCGACCGCCGAGGCACGCGCCCTGGTGCAGGAGACCCACGAGAAGGTCTGCCCCTATAGCCATGCGACCCGAGGCAATATCGACTTCGCGCTCGAGGTCGAAGGCGCCTGACGGATAACAGGCCCGCGACGAACGGTTGTCCATCACCCCTTTATCGGCCTAGGATCGTCTCCGACAGGGCGCGGCGCGCAACTGGCGCCTGTTCTCTCGCGCCACTGACTCCCAGGAGACGAGCGAGCATGAAGGTCTATGTGTTCGACCTGATGGCCTATGGCCGCCAGTTCGACGAGTTCCGCGCCAAGCGCTACATCCCCTATCCCCTGCCCCGCCGGCATTTCGATCCCGAAATCGCGGCGCGCACCTTCGAGGAGCATCTCGAAGCCTGGGAAGAGATGGACCGGCTTGGCTATGACGGCGTGGGTTTGAACGAGCACCACACGACCGTGCACGGCCTGATGAATTCGCCGAACATGATGGCGGCCGCCGCGGCGCAGCGCACGAAGCGGCTGAAACTTCTCGTGCTCGGACACCTTCTGCCGATGCACAACCCGCTCCGGCTCGCCGAGGAAATCGCGATGGCGGACGTGATGTCGAGAGGCCGCGTCCTGGCCGGGATCGCGCGGGGCGCGCCGCGTGAATATGGCGTCTTCAACGTGCCGCCGCCGGAATCCCGTGCCCGCTTCGAAGAAGCCCACACGATCATCATGAAGGCCTGGACCGAGGAGGTGTTCTCGCACGAGGGCCGGTTCTGGTCGTTCAAGGACATCGCGATCTGGCCGCGCCCTTATCAGCAGCCGCACCCGCCGGTATGGATTCCCTTCACCGGCAGCCAGGAAACGATCGAATGGGCGGGAAAACATAACCTCACCGCCGTGATCACGGACGCGACCCCCGGCCTCACCGAGGACATCGTCGGGCATTTCGCGAGGTCGCTGGCCCACGCGGGTCACCGCATCACGCCCGATCATCTCTGCGTCGTCGCCGATGCCTTCGTCGCGGACGGCAAGGCGGCTGCGATCGCCGAATATGCGCCCTCATATCTCTATTTCACGCAAACGTTGTGGCACCACGGCACAATCACCGAGGCCGGCAAGAATGTCGAATTGGGGGCGGGCTATGCCGCCACCTCATCGCATGACTATGTGCGGCCGGAAAACCGCACCGTGGGTGGGCTCGATCGCAGCAAGATCCGCATGATGGAAATCGGTGACGTCGAAGCTCGGGTCGAAAGTGGCAAGCTCCATTTCGGTTCGCCGAAGGAGGTGACGGATCGCCTCATCGCGCTCGCCGAGCGGGTGGGCGCCGAATCCGTCCTCATCAACATGAACAACGGCGCCATGCCCCACGCCCAATATATGGACCAGCTTCGCCGGTTCGGCCGCGAGGTCCTGCCGGCGCTTCAGGCGCACCGGATAACGCGCGTGCCGGTGGCCGAACACTCCGCGGCTTAGTCAGCTCTTTCCGCTGATGCCCGGCGGCTGGGCGGCGGCACGCCGTCCCCGCCGTTCGTGGGCGGCGGTCAGAGAGCCATCACGACCGTCTTCACCTCGGTATAGAGCTCCAGGACCTCTTTGCCTTTCTCGCGTCCCCAGCCCGATTGCTTGAAGCCGCCGAACGGGAGCGCCGGGTCGAGCAGGCCGTGCATGTTGACGCCGATCGTGCCCGCGCGGATGCGGCGCACCATCTTGTGCGCGGTGCTCAGGTCGCGCGTCCAGACGCTCCCGGCAAGCCCATAGATCGTGTCGTTGGCATCCTTGGCGATACGGTCGAGGTCGTCATCGTCAAAGCTCATCGCGCAGAGCACCGGCCCGAAAATCTCCTCGCGCACGACCGACATGTCGGGTCGCGTTCCGGTCAGGACGGTGGGAGCGACGAAATAGCCTTCATTGCCGACACGATTGCCGCCGGTGACGACTTTCACGCCGTCCGTGCGTCCCTGATGGAGATAGCCGGTGACGCGATCGAGCTGCTCCTGAGAGACGAGCGGCCCCATCTGAGTCCCTTCCGCGAGCCCGTGGCCGACGCGGATCTTGCCGGCCTCTTGTGCGATGCCGTCGACCATCTGCTCGAATACCCGCTTATGCGCGAAGAGCCGCGAGCCGGCGGCGCAGACCTGACCGGTATTGTTGAAGATGGCGCGCGCCGCGCCGGGCACCGTGACCGACAGGTCCGCATCGGGGAAGACGATCACCGGCGACTTGCCGCCAAGTTCGAGCGAGACCTTCTTGAGGTTGCCGGCGGCGGCCTGCAGGATAAGGCGTCCCACCTCGCCAGATCCCGTGAACGCGACCTTGTCGACGCCGGGATGCGCCGCGATCGCCGCGCCAGCCGTCGGGCCGTATCCCGGAACGATATTGACGACGCCGTCGGGGAACCCGGCCTGCTGAATGAGCTCGCCGAGGCGGAGCGCGGTCAGCGGCGTCTGCTCCGCCGGCTTCAGCACGATTGTGCAGCCGGTGGCAAGCGCCGGCGATAGCTTCCACGCCGCCATCATCAGCGGCCCGTTCCAGGGGATGATCTGGCCGACGACGCCGATGGGTTCGCGGAGCGTGAAGGTGTGGTAGTTGCCGGGCGCGGAGACCGTGAGCGTCTCGCCGGTGACCTTGGTGGCCCAGCCGGCGGTGTAGCGCACCACCTCGGCGCTTCCCGCCACGTCGCCGTGGCGGGCGGTGGCAAGCGGCTTGCCGTTGTTGAGGGATTCAAGCTCGGCCAGCTCGTCGGCATTGGCATCGATGAGATCGGCGAGCCGCCACATCAGCTTGCCGCGCTCGCTGGGCGACATGCGGGCCCACGGGCCGGTCTCGAAAGCCTGACGCGCGGCGGCGACCGCGGCATCGATGTCGGCCGCGTCGGCCTCGGCCACTTGCGCGATGACGCGGCCGGTGCCCGGATCGAACGTGTCGAAAGTCTTGCCGGATTTGGCGTCGACCCACTTGCCGCCAATGAAGAGCTGGTGCTTTTTGCTCAGGAACTCGGCCGCCGCGCGCCCGATCCGCGGATGAACGAAGAGCGTATCCATGGCCTCACCTCCGCTTTCGATATATTTCATTGAATATAGCGAATCGCGAAACGAGGCAAGCGGCGGGTGATCGGTGCCGCGATGCTCTTGAAACCGCTCGGCTAATTCGTCCCGAGGCCCAGCTCGCGGCGCATCAGCGCGGTGCCGGCGACCAGCGCATCGAGCTTGGCGCGCGCGAGGCCGCGGTCGAGCGGCGCCATGCCACAATTCGTGCACGGCAGCAGCCGCTCGGCCGGCACATGCTTCAATGCACGGCGAAGCGTGGCCGCCACGTCCTCGGGCGTCTCGACATGGTCGGTCGCGACGTCGATCGCGCCTACCAACACATCTTTGCCGGCGAGCAGGCCCAAAAGCTCGATCGGCACGTGGGAATTGATGCACTCGAGCGAGATCTGATCGAT
>DATJLY010000130.1:0-2346 GCA_035509095.1 Allostellaceae bacterium
CCATGTGCGCACGGTCGAGCATTATTTCCATCCTTATGGCGGTTATTCTCCAAACCCGATCGTGTTCCTGAGCGCCTTGTCGCAGCGCACCAAGCGCGCGCGCCTCGTCACGGGGGCGGTGCTGCCGGTCTTCAACCACCCGCTGAAGCTGGCGGGCGAACTGGCGATGCTCGACGCGATCTCGAACGGGCGGCTCGAGGTCGGCTTCGCGCGCGCCTTTCTCCCGCACGAGTTCGCCCGCTTCGGCATCAGCCTCGATGAAAGCCGCGCCCGCTTCGCCGAGGGCATGGACCAGGTCCGGCGGCTGCTCGAGGAAGAGAACGTCACCGCCGAGGGCCGCTTCCACTCGTTCCGTGACACGACCTCGCTGCCGCGCCCGACCCAGAAGCCGCGGCCGCCTTTCTGGGTCGCGTGCACGATCTCGCCGCCGAGCTATATCGATACCGGCAAGGCCGGCCATGCGGTGATGGCGATCCCGCTCGTCGCAAAGCACATGCGCGAGCTGATCGATCTCTATCGCGGCGCCTGGCAAGCGGCCGGGCACAAGGGGCGCGGCCGGGTCATGCTTGCCTTTCACATGTTCTGCCACGAAAGCCGCGAGCAGGCGTTCGAGATCGCGCGCGCGCCGTTGACGCGCTATCTCAAGTCCATCGTCGAAGCGTCGTCCGATTGGAACACGATCCAGTCGAAGGACTATGCCGGCTATGAGCAGATGGTCGAGATGCTGTCGAAGGAGACGATCGAATCCCAGGTCGAAAGCGGCGCGGCCTGGATCGGCACGCCCGACGACATCACCGATCAGGTGAAGCGCTATGTCGACGGCATGGGCGGGTTCGACAGCGCGTCGCTGCAGGTGAACTTCGCCGACCTTTCCTTCGCGCACGCGGAGCGCTCGATGCGGCTCTTCAGCGAGAAGGTCATGCCGCGCATCCGCGACTTGTAAGGCGATTACGCCCCTTTTCTAGATTTCGTTGCGACTTGACGCTGGGCCGCGCGACGCTGTTTGCGCTTGGCGGCGGCGCATACGCTTTGCCACATGAAGTGAAGCGCCTTGTCCGGAAGCCCCACGCGCTCGGCGACCGCGATCGTCGACAGCATGGTCAAGCCCGCCAGCTCCGAATCGTGATCCTGGATGAGCGCGCTCGCCTCGAGGAGCAGGTCAAGCGCCTGCCATAAAGCAAGCGGCGCTTCGGTGGTGGTGGTGGCGTCCTGCAACACGGGTGAGCTCGTCGCGGCTGGCGAGCGGTTTGCGGCGTTTGGTCGCGCGTCCCGCGGCGGGTTGTTGCGAAACGGACGCGTCGGATCTTGGTTAACCAGTTGCATGCGCGCTTCCTGCCCTTGATTGAAAAAGCTCGACGGGAGCAATTCGTTCATGCACTCAACTTATATTTGCGACAAAGTGGGTAATCGGCCCTATAGGAATGATCACTCGGCCCGCTGACAGAGAGGTCAGGTGAAGAAGCTGTTCTCCACCGACGATGTCCATCCCAGGGACCGCTTCGCCTATTGGCAGGACGTTGCGCGCAAGACCCTCGTTGATCGCGACGCGACGACGGCGAACCCGGCGACCTTCCACGCGAACCTGCATGTCGGCCGCGTCGCCGATATGCAGCTCATCCAGTCCGCGATCTCGCCGGTGAGCCTGTGGCACACCGCCGAGCATGCAGCACGCGGGAACGTCGACGACCTGATGATTTGCCGGATGGTGCGCGGGCAGCTTGAATTCACGCAGTTCGGCCGCGACACGATGGTCGCCGCCGGTGACGCCGTGCTTCTCGATCCACGGTATCCTTATGCCGGCCATTATCTCACCGACTCGCGGGCGCTGATCCTCAAGATTCACCGGCGCGAGCTCGAAGCCCGCATCGGCGATACGCGCAGCCTCAGCGGCCAGTGCATCTCGCACATGAACGGCGAGAACCGGATGACATTGGCGATCCTGGCGATGTTGCCGTGCCAGGCCGAAACGCTGCGCGCGGCCGAGGCCGAGACCTTCAAGGAATATGTGATCGACCTCGCAGCCATGTCGCTGACGCGAGCGGCCGAAGGGCAGCATCATCGGGCATCCTCCGCGCGATCCTGCGCCCTCTTCAACGTGCGCGCGGCAATCGAGGCGCGGCTCAGCGACCCGTCGCTCGATTCCGAAGCGGTCGCCGGCGCCGCCGGCGTCACGGTCCGCTATGCCAACGCCGTGCTTGCCGATGAAGGCACATCGATCCAGCGTCTCATCCTGACCCGACGGCTCGAACGGTGCCGCCGGGCGCTCGAAGACCCGCGGCAGCGGCATCGCACCGTGAGCGAGATCGCCTATGGCTGGGGATTTTCCGACATGACCCATTTCGGCCG
>DATJLY010000131.1:0-8629 GCA_035509095.1 Allostellaceae bacterium
CCCCGCTTTGCGCGGAGAGGGGTCAGCGGAGCACGCCGCCAGTCGTGCTCAGCAGCGGGGCTTTTCGTCCTCGGCACGAGTCCCGTCGCTTGCAAGCAGAGTCTTGAGGCAATCGGCGGCCGCTTGTCCCTTGAGCGAGCGGCTCCACATCTCGCTGATTGCGTCCTCGTGCAGGCTGATGGCGTCGGGCGCCGAGGTAATCATAGCGACGCCGACCCGGACATTGGGCTCGCCGCCGAGACGGAACGGGCTCATCACCAGCAGCTTCCGATCCGGCTGCCGGAAAAGCTGGAATCCCAGATGCGGCAGGGTGTCGGGGACGATGCCGATCTGGACCCCGATCGGCTGCTGCTCGATGAGGGTCACGAAGTGGTTGATCTCGGCGCACGCCAAGGCCTTGCGCTTTGCCAGGACCTCGTCGGGAAGCCCCTTGCGGCCGACGAAGCCGTGATCGAGAAACCGCTCGATCTCGAACGCCGACATCATGTTGACGATGGTGGGCCGGCGCCGGCGATAGAGCTCCTTTCGCGCGTGAAGGATCGCCATGATCTTCGGAATGTCGGCCCGGGCGCGATCGGGTGCCACCACCGCCTTGGTGATGTTTTCGGTCAGCGCCTCTTCGAGCGTTGCCTGGAAATCGTCCGACGCGAGGAGGAAGGAGATCGGGCCTGACAGGATCACGATCTGCTCCGCCGTCTCCTCGATCTGCCGCATGCGCTCGAAATATCCGACCGCGGACGGGATATATTCGATGCCCACCCCCAGCAATGTCGGTATCGACACGTTCAGCAATTCCGCGAGCCGCTCGAGCGTGTCGATCTTGGCAAGCTCGCCCTGCTCGAACCGATAAAGCGCGGTCCGGGAGATGCCGATCTTCTTGGCAAGCTCGTCCGCGCTCAACCCTGACCCGAGCCGATAGGCTTTGAGCCGCTGACCGATCTCGTCATACCGGAACGCCATGTGCGTTTCCCGTATTGGGCCTGATCACACCCCGACCGATGCCGCGGTCAGCGTATCGGTCTCCATGTCGTCGTCTTTGACGGCGCCGATCAGTTCGGTGACCTTTTTGATGCCGCGCTCGTCGCACCACGCCTCGAGATCGTCGATGATCGTGGTCAATGCCGTCGGATTGCGGAAGCCCGCATAGCCGATTCCGACGGCGCTTGCGCCCGCGAGCATGTATTCGACCACGTCCTCGGCGCATGTCACCCCGCCGATCCCCACGACCGGGATTTTGACCTTCTTCGCGACCTGATAGACCATGCGCAGGACGATCGGCTTCAGCGCCGGCGACACCAGCCCGCCGAACTTGTTTCCCAAGGCGGGCCGGAAATTGTCAGTCCTGATCTTGAGCGACAGGAACGTGTTGGCGATGACGAGGCAGTCGGCGCCGGCCGCCTCGGCGGCCTCGGCGATCGAGACGATGTCGCCCGCGTTGGGCGACAGCTTCACCCATAGCGGCTTCGTCGTCCGCGCACGCATCGCGGTGATGCATTCGCGCGTATAGCCTTCATGCATGGCGAAATTGCCGCCCGTTGGGTTGCGCGTCGGGCAGGAGATGTTCGCCTCGATCACGTCGACATCGGGAACGCTGAGCTCGGCGGCAAGGGCGGCGAAATCCTCGACCGTTTCGGACGAGACGCTGGCGATGAGCGGCGGCTCGAAGCGTGCATATTCGGGCACGATATGGTCGACGAAATAATGGATACCTTTGCCCGGCAGGCCGATCGACTGAATGATGCCGCCTTCGGTCTCGGCCATGCGCGGCGTTGGGTTGCCAAGCCGCGGCTCGCGGCAGATGGTCTTGGCGACCAGCGCGCCGAGCCGGTTCAGATCGATGACATCGGCATATTCCCAGGAAAAGGCCCCGGAGGCCGGCATCACCGGGTTCTTGAAGGTGAGGTCACCGATCCTGACCGAGAGGTCTACCATCCCACCGCCTCCTGCAGGTTGAAGACCGGCCCTTCCCGGCACACGCGCCGAAGAATTTTTTGGCCGTCCACCATGAAGGTGCGCACGCACACGTAACAGGCGCCGAACCCGCAGACCATGATCTGCTCCACCGCGACCTGGCCCGGGATGCCATGCCGTTTCGCGACCGACTGCATGAGCCGGAGAAGGCGGCTCGAGCCGCAGGTGAAGAACGCGTCGGCACGCTTCTCCTCGACCACGCCTTCGAGGATGCGCTGGACATTCTCGACGTCGCTGCTGCCGTCCGTGTCGACGACGGCGATCACCCGCGCGCCCAATCCGTCGAAAAGGTCCTGCGACATCACGAGGTCGGGACGGCGCGCGCTCAAAATCGCGGTGACGCCGACGCCCGTTTCCTCCGCCAACTGCGACAAGGGCGCGAGCGTCGCGAGCCCTACGCCCCGGCCGAGGACGACGATGTGCCTCCAGCCGGGGTCCAGCTTGAACCCGACACCGAGCGGGCCCGCGATGTCGATCTCTTCGCCGGGCGCAAGCATCGCGATGCCGCGCGTGCCGCGCCCTTCGATCTTGTAAAGGAACTCGAGATGGCCCGCGGCCTTGTCGATCCGATAGATGCTCATCGGCCGGCGCATGAACAGCTCGGCGCCGTCGGGCGACGGGCACAGGATGTGGAACATCTGCCCCGCGTAGGCGAAGAGCGCCTGCGCGTGGACCTTCAGCACGACGCGTTTATATTCCTGGTTGACCCAGTCGTTCGACACGACCGTGCCGATGAATTCGTGCACCGGCCGGCCTGGATCCCGGTCCACATCGCCGGGCCTAAGCGCCGAGTGAGTGTATCTGCCCGCCGACCCGCGTGCCATTTGACCGGACACTCCCTGCCCGGAACTATATGTGGGGTGGCGGAATGTGTCAATTTTGGTATGAGGCTGCATGCCAGAACTACGGCACAAGCCCCGCCACCGTGCGTACCCGTCCTAAAAATGATACGGCGCCGCTTGGCGAACCGATAGACAATAGTCCCTAAAATCCCGCCGCCTAGCCCCGCTTCCAGAGATGCCGCGTGGCGATCCGGGCGCCCCCGACGAGCGCGCTCATCTTGGCCCAGGCAATTTCGGGATGCACCTCGTCGCCCGCCGCCGACGTGGCGAAGCCGCAATCGTTCGAGGCGATGACGCGCTCGCGCCCGACGACGGAGGCATAGCGGATGAGGTGCTGCGCCACCAACTCGGGATGCTCCACGATGGAGGAGCAATGGGTGACGACCCCCGGCAAAAGCACCTTGTCGTCCGGCAGCTTCACCTCCTCCCAGACCTGCCATTCGTGCTCGTGGCGCGGGTTGGAGGCTTCGAAGGAATAGCCGCCCGCATTGATCAGGAGCATCTGGTCGACATACTGCTTCAGCTCGAGGTCGTGGACGCGCGGCGCGATGTTGGTGCTGTAGCAGGTATGGAACCGCACCGTCTCGGGCGGAATGCCCCGCAGCGCGTGGTTGAGCGCCTCGACATGCCGAGCGATGAAGGCGCGGTTCTCGGCGAGCGTGATCGTCGGCTCGCGGTCCCAGTGGGTGATGAGCCTCGGATCATCGATTTGAAGGACGAAGCCCGCGTCCGTGATGGCTTTGTATTCCTCGTGCATCGCATCTGCGATCGCGAACAGGAACTCCTCCTGGGTCTTGTAGTACCAGTTCTCGAAATAGCTCTCGATGTTGGTCGGCGAGAGCGCCGTGAGGAACCCTTCACGCGCGGGATTCTCTTTGAGCGCGGCGGCAAGCGTCTCAAGATCGAAAGCCAGGTCCTGCTGACCGACATACGTGACCGGCCCGGTGCAGATGAGCGGCAGGTTGTTCGGCGACGCCCCGCGGTTGAGACGCGCCTTGCGCGCATTGTACATGTGCGCGAGGTCGGCGTAGGAGCCCGGAAAAGCCTGCGCATCCTTCGATGTGATGGGTGGGGCCGTCGATCCTTTCGGCGCCGGTTCCAGACCGCCGAGACGGGTGCGGACATAGGACGAGAACCCCGCCTTGCTGTGCTCTCCATCGTTGACGACGTCGATGCCGCCCTGCACCTGCCGGCGAACCACGTCGAAGACAGATTGATGCACGCGCCGCTCGAAATCCCGACGGTCATAAGAGCCGCCGGCGTCCTTCGTCCTGAGAAGCGTGATCAGGTCCTCGGGCCGCGGCAGGCTGCCGACATGGCTCGTTATGATCCGGTCGCTGCTGCGCTGCATCTGCCGCCTCTTTAAATCGAACGCCCGCTCTCGGTTTGGCCTGGTCGCGCCCGTCTCACTGCACGCCGCCTTTGTTCGTGATGGGACCGACGAGCTTTGCAAATCTCGCGCGCAGCGCCACCAGCCCGGGCGCGGTGAGGAAGGCGCGATAGGAATTCACGAGCTTGTAGGAATGGATAGGCTTCATGCCGGCACCGGGCGTCACGTCGGAGCGAACCGGCCAAGTGCCCGCGGGAAGGCTCCTCTGCACCTCGGTCGACAATTCCCAGGCAATGAACAGTTTGGCCGCGTTGGGATGAGGCGCCCCTTTGAAGACGCCGCCCGTCACGGCCCAGACCGGAAGCGGATCGACCGGCGAGAACGCGATCTCCTGCGGCTTGCCGGCCGCCTTCTCCGCCATGCTGATGCTCGCGATGGTATCGAGAGTGACCAGCGTATCGCCTGATGAGATGCTGCGCGCGACGCCCAGATGCCCCTGGATGAACTTGGGCTGGTTCGCCATGTATTTCGTCCAATAGCTCCAGCCATATTTCCGGGTGATGCTGTTGAAATCGTACAGCGTCGCATCATCGTCCTGGGGATAGGCCGAAACCACCTTGCCCTTCCACTCGGGCTTCAGGAAATCGAGCGCGGATTTCGGCACCTGGCCCGGCGAGACGCCGTTCGTATTGTAGGCATAGGTGTGGGCGTTGACCGAAAGCCCGACATAGGTCCCGTCCTTGTCCTTCCAGTTCGGGTCGATCTTGTCGAACCCCTCCGGCTTGAAGCCAAGGAGCGCACCTTCCTTTTTCCAGCGCACGAAATCCTGGACGGTCTGAAGAATCGCGCCGTCCACCTCCATCTTGTGCGCAGCGATCTGTTTGTCGATCCGCTGATCGAACACGTTGGAGAATCCGGCTTCGATCTTCACATCGATGCCGGGATATTTCGCCTTGAAGAGGTTTGCCGCCGCTTCCCATGGCGCCGCCGGCCCGCCGCCATAAAGCGATAGCGCGCCCTCCTGCTTCGCCTTTGCATAAAGATCAGCCGTCGTCTCGCCCCGTGCCGAAACCGCCGCCGTCACCAACGCCAACGCCGTGACCACGATGCGCGCCTTCATGTGGTTCCCCCGTCTCTCTCCCGCTTCACATCTTATCGGCGGCGCCATGCCGCACAAGGCACGAGCTTTGAGGGGGCGGTGCTATCGCAGGCCGGCACGCGGCATGTCGTGGCGTCCTTCCGCCGTGGTGACGTCTACCCAATTCACGGTGCGGGCAATGCCGCCAAACGTGAAGAAGTGGAATTGGGCGGGCCGACGGGCCGGGGCGACGATCGTCCAGAGATCCCGGATGATGGGCGCCGGATCGATTTCGGTGATGAGCCTCGCGATGCCCGCATTGCGGCGCACGGCGCGCAGCGACGCGCCGATGCCGCACGCGACGCCGTATTTGAGCAGCGTGCCGATCCTTGCGGGGCCCGCAAGCCCGACATGGACGGGGATGTCCGGAAACGCCTCCGCAAATCGGTCGAGCCACGCGGCGATGGGCGCGGCCGCGAAGCAGAACTGCGTCACGACATAAGGCGCCACGCCACGACGGCGCAGGAAATCGATCTTGCACGCCATCGCCTCCGCGAGCACGGGAGGCGGAATGCGCGGATGCCCTTCGGGATAGGCCGCGAGACCCACGCGCCGGAATTCGGCCCGCCGAAACGCGTCGGTGCCCAGAAGATCGAGCGCCGACGAGAAGGGGCCGCACGGCCGGTCGAGATCGCCCCCGATGACCAGCACCTGCGATACCCCGACCGCGCGAAGCCCGCGCATGAGCCGATCGAGATCATCGTGACGGGCGACATAGCGCGCGCCCAGATGGGGCACAGGATTGAGCCCCGCTTCTTTGAGGCGCGTCGCGGTCGACAGGATGTCCTGCGGCCGATCGCCGGGAAGCGCGGTCAGATAGACGGAGGTGCCGGGTTCGAGCGGGGCGTCGATCACGTCTCCGACCATCCGCGGCCGCGTCGTCGTTTCGAGAGAGAAGCGCCGCAAAGAGGCGGCGAGCGGCGCTTCAAGGCCCGGCGATGGGGACAAATGTATATGGTTCACGGGGGCACGGTCCTGGTTCCCAAAGGTCATTAGACGCCTCGGGGCGGGACGCATAAACCACAAATGTGCCCACTGCAAAGATGGGCAGAAGACGTGGGATGGGCCCACGGCAAAATGTTTCGTCGGCCCTCAGGGCGAGGCGTGCACCGCCTTGGCCTCGTGGCGCAGCCAGTGGCGCCAGCGATCCAGCCCTTGCCCCGTTTTCGCCGACACTTCCACCATGTCGATGCCGGGATTGACCGTACGGGCAAAAGCGACGGCGCGCGCCACGTCAAAATCGACATGGGGCAAAAGATCGATCTTGTTCACGATCATGACCGACGACGCCGCGAACATATGCGGATATTTCAGCGGCTTGTCTTCGCCTTCCGTGACCGACAGGATGACCGCCTTGGCGTGCTCGCCCAAATCGAACAAGGCCGGGCACACGAGATTGCCGACATTCTCGATCAGCACGACCGACCCGTCGGCCGGATCGAGCTCGCGAAGCCCGCGCGCCACCATTTCCGCATCGAGGTGGCAGCCGGTGCCGGTGCTGAGCTGAACCGCCGGGGCTCCGGCCGCGCGGATGCGGTCGCGGTCGAGCGCGGTCGCCTGGTCCCCTTCGAGGACCGAAAGGGCGAGATCACGCCCCCAATCCCGGATCATGCGCTCGAGCAAACTCGTCTTGCCGGCCCCTGGCGAGCTCATCAGATTGATCGCGAGAATCCGGCGTCCGGCGAACCACGCGCGATTGCGCGCGGCAAGCTCATCGTTCTTGGCGAGGATCCGGGCCTCCAGGTCGACCCTGTGCGGCCCATGGCCATGGCCATGGACGTGATCGTGATCGTGATCGTGAGAATGGCCGCCATGTCCATGCCGGTGCCGTGTGCCGTCGGCATGGACATGGTCCTCGCCGTCGGCGGCAGCGCCGCAACCGCAGATTCCGCACATCACCCGGCCTCCTCAAGCTCGATCGCCTTGACCTTCAGCTCTTCGCCCCGCAGCCGAATGGCCTGCCGCGAGCCGCACGGGCAGGGCGTGAACAACGTGTCGGCCACGAACTCGGTGTCGCACGCGCCGCACCTCGCCCATCCATCGATCAAATTGATGTCGAGCGCCGCGCCGTGGAGCGCGGTTCCTTCTGCCACAATGGGAAAGCAGAAGGCGATCGCATCCGCCATGACGCCCGACAGCTTGCCGATATCGACCGCGACGCGGGCGACCTTGCGCCCTTTCGAGGCGTCGCCGACGATCGCGACGATGCTGCGCGTGATCGCAAGCTCGTGCATGGTCAGCAGATCCGCGGCAACTGGTCGCCGATCAGCATGTCGACGATGCGCATGCCGCCGAGCGACGTGCGCATCATGACCCGCGGCTCGCGAAATCCGCCGACGCGCCCGATGGCGCAAGCCTCCGCGCCCAGCGGATGCGACCGCATCGCCGCCAGCAGCGCGTCCGCCGATCCCGCCGGCGCGACCACCACGAGCTTTCCCTCGTTGGCGAGGTAAAGCGGGTCGAGCCCCAGCAGCTCGCAGAACCCTTTGGTCTCTTCGCGAACGGGCAGCGCGCTCTCGTCGATGACAATCTCCACCGAGGACGAGTCCGCGATCTCGTTCAGCACGGTCGCCACGCCCCCGCGCGTCGCGTCGCGCATGAAGCGGATTCCGCGGTTGGCCGCGAGCATTGCCGCGATCAGACCGTTGAGCGGGGCACAATCGCTTGCGATCGGCGCATCAAGCGCAAGATCGCCGCGCGCCGCAAGGATCGTGGCACCATGATCCCCAAAGGGGCCGTTGACGAGGACGACATCGCCCGGCTCGACCGATCGCGCGTCGAGCGATAGCCCCGCTTGGATCACGCCGACCCCCGACGTCGTCAGATAGAGCTTGTCGCAAAGCCCGTGAGGCACGATCTTCGTGTCCCCCGTGACAATGCGAACCCCGGCCTCGCGCGCGGCGTCTGCCATCGAGCGCGCGACGCGCCGCAAAAGCTCGACCGGGCACCCTTCCTCGATGATCGCGGCGCAGGACAGATAGAGCGGCGTTGCGCCGCCGACCGCGAGATCGTTGACGGTGCCGCACACGGCGAGCTTGCCGATGTCGCCGCCCGGGAAGAACAGCGGATCGACCACGAACCCGTCCGTGGTGAAGGCGAGGCGGTCGCCTTGTGCAGCGAGTTCCGCCAGATCGATGCTCGCGTGATCGTCGAGCGGCGCGAGGATCGGATTGTCGAAGGCGGAGACGAAAACGTCGTCGATCAAATCCTTCATGGCCTTGCCGCCGCCGCCGTGGGCGAGCGTGACCATGGGCGTATGGACCTGGCCTAGCCTGCGGGCGCGGACAGGCGCAGCGACATTCATTGGACGGCCTCATGCTTCCCGAGCGCGCCGTACTGATAGTAGGC
>DATJLY010000132.1:0-11133 GCA_035509095.1 Allostellaceae bacterium
GGCGTTGCCATCGCCGTGGCGACCTTGGGCTTCAACCTGCTGGGCGAGGGGTTGCGCGACCGGCTCGATCCGCGGCAGCGATGACCGCGCTCCTCGACATCGAGGATCTGCGCGTCTCGTTCGGCGCTGCCGAGGCGTTGAAGGGCGTGAGCTTCTCGCTCGGGCGGCGCGAGCGCCTGGCGCTCGTCGGCGGATCGGGCGCGGGAAAGTCGCTGATCGGCCGCTCGATCCTGCGCCTTCTGCCGCCGGGCGCGGACCTTGCGGCGCGACGCCTTGCGTTCGACGGCAACGACCTCTTGCGCGCGGGCCCGCGCGAGTTGCGCGCGCTGCGCGGCCGCCGTATCGGCTGGGTGCTGCAGGATCCCAAATTCTCGCTCAACCCGGTGATGCGGGTCGGCGCACAGATCGAGGAATCGCTTCGCCTTCACCACGCGCTTGCGGCCGCAGAGACGCGGGAGCGGGCGGTGGAGCTTCTCGCCGCGGTCCGTCTTCCCAATCCCACGCGCGTCCACGGGCTTTATCCGCACGAGCTGTCGGGCGGTATGGGACAACGTGCCATGATCGCCATGATGCTCGCGGGCGATCCCGACCTGCTGATCGCCGACGAGCCGACCTCGGCGCTCGACGCGACCGCGGCGATACAGATTCTGGCGCTGCTCGACGAGCTTGTGGAGCGGCGCGGCATGGGTCTTCTATTCATCAGCCACGACCTTCGCCTGGTCGAGGGGTTCTGCGAAAGCGTGCTGGTGCTCGAGGCGGGCGTCATCGTCGAGAGATGCGAGGCCGCCTCGCTCGGGGCGGCACGGCATCCCTACACGCGGCGCCTTATGGCCGCGCGGCCGATGCCGTTCGAGGCGCCATGATCGCGGCAAAGGATCTGACCGTCGCGCTGGGAGGGCGGGACGTGGTCGCGGGCGTGTCCTTTACGATCGCGACGGGAGAGGCGTTCGGCGTTGTCGGCGAGTCAGGGTCGGGCAAGTCCACGCTGCTGCGGGCGATCGCGGGCCTGGTGCCGATCACGGGTGGGACGCTCGCGGTTGATGGCGCGGCCGCAACGGGCACGGGTTCGCGCGAGGGGGGGCGTTGGGTGCAGCTCGTGTTCCAGGACCCCTATGGCTCGCTCCACCCGCGCCACACGGTCGAGCGCGCATTGGCGGAGCCGCTCATCATCCATCATGTGCGAGACCGCGACGCCCGGATCACCGCCGCCCTCGATGCGGTGGGGCTTGGCTCGGGTTTCCGCAGCCGCTATCCGCATCAGCTCTCGGGCGGTCAGCGGCAAAGAGTCGCGATCGCGCGGGCGCTGATGCTGTCGCCGCGCCTCCTTCTGCTCGACGAGCCGACCTCGGCGCTCGACGTGCTCGCGCAAGCGGAGGTGATCGAGCTGCTCGCGCGATTGCGGGCCGAGCGCGGCCTGTCCTTTCTCCTCGTGAGCCACGATCTTGCCGTGGTGGCGACGCTCGTCGACCGCGTTGCCGTGATGGCCGACGGACGCTTTGTCGAGACGCTCGACGTCGCGGCCTTGCGCAAGGGCTCGGCCCAGTCCCCACAGACGCGCGCACTCATCGCGGCGAGCAGGGGCTTTCGCCGCGGCGAGGTCACTCCCGCGGCTCGACCTTGACGGTGGCAGCGTGCTCCCGCCATTCCCGCTTCAGGCGCACGCGATTGGCCGCAAGCCAATAGAGCGCGATGATGGTGGCCGCATTGGTGATGGCGCCCGATCGCATGCGCTGCATCGCCGCGCGATAGCGCAGCACCAGCACCTTGGTGTCCTCATGTTCCTCGGGAAGCCCGTGATGGCCGCCGGCGCGCGCCGAATCGACATGCCCGCAATAGAGCGACACCAGCTCGGAGGAGCCGCCGGAGCTCGGCATGAAGCGGTGAATGGGTAAAAGCGCGCCCAAATCGATGATGCCCGCCTCTTCGCGCGCCTCGCGCCGGGCGACCGCCTCGTCCGCGTCATCGCCGGGCGAAACGATCCCGGCGACGATCTCGGCCTGCCAGGCAGGGAGTCCCACGAGATGGGGAGCGAGGCGGAATTGTTCCACCAGCACCACCGCGTCGGCGGCGGGATCGTAGAGCAGCACTCCGACGGCGCGCCCGCGCTCGAAAATCTCGCGCTCCATCGGCGTGGTCCAGCCGCCGGCATAAAGGCGATGGCGCAACCGGAACTTGTCAACGCGGAAAAAGCCCCGGTAGACCGTCTCGCGGTTGATGATGTCCACACCGGCGTCGTTCACGGCACGACAAGTCTAGGCGCGTCTTGCCGCAACGTACAGATCGCCGCTTGCGCCGGGCGCGCTCGGCGGCCAATTTCCGTGTCATTGACCCCGTGGCGAGTTCAAGAATGGCACATCAGGAAAGTGTGATCTCGGCAAGCGGCAAACCGGCGGCCACGCCGGCGGTAACGCCGGCGTCCGATGAAGACATCCGTCAGATCGGCCTGGTTCATCTCTCATGCCTCGCGCTCATCGTCGGGGTCGTGACCGGCGTGGGCGCGGTGGCGTTCCGGGATCTCATCGGCCTCATCCATAATGTGCTGTTCCTGGGTCAGTTCGTGGTGCGGTATGACGCCAATATCTTCACGCCGCCCAGCCCATGGGGCGCCTACGTCATCCTCGTGCCGGTGATCGGCGGAATCGCCGTCACCTTCCTCGTCTCGACCTTCGCGCCCGAGGCCAAGGGTCACGGCGTTCCGGAAGTCATGGATGCCATCTATTACAAAAGCGGGGTGATCCGGCCGATTGTCGCCGTGGTGAAATCGCTCGCCTCGGCGATCGCGATCGGCAGCGGCGCCGCAGTTGGACGCGAAGGGCCGATCATCCAGATCGGATCGGCGCTCGGATCCACATTGGGCCAAATCGTGCGCATGCCGCCTGGCCAGCGGATCATTCTTGTCGCATGCGGCGCCGGCGCCGGCATAGCGTCGACATTCAACACCCCGATCGGCGGCGTCATGTTCGCCATCGAACTGATGATGCCGGAGGTCAGCGTCCGCACCTTCCTTCCGGTCGCGCTCGCGACGGGCACGGCGACCTTCATCGGCCGGATTTTCTTCGGGCCGGCGCCGGCCTTCTCGGTCCCGCAATTGGCGCCGCTTGGCGCCGACGCCAGCGCGGCGATCGTCCTTTGCCTCTATGCGCTGCTCGGCGTCGTCACCGGCATAGCGGCGGCAGGTTTCGTGCGCGGCCTGGAACTGGCCGAAGACGTCTTCGACAAGATCAAGGAACGCTATTCGCGGCACATTCTGGGCATGCTCCTGGTGGGGCTGTTGATGTATGGCCTGCAGCGGCGGTTTGGGCAGTATTACGTTGACGGTGTCGGGTACGCGACGGTGCAGGCCATCCTCTTCAGTCAATTGGCCGGCGCCGGCCTTCTCCTTCTGCTGTTCGTGTCCAAGCTTCTCGCCACGTCGCTCAGCCTCGGCTCCGGTTCTTCGGGGGGGATCTTCTCGCCGTCGCTTTTCCTTGGCGCGACGATCGGCGGCGCGTTCGCCGCGGGCCTCTCCGCGCTGCATCTGCCGTTCCCGATCAACATCCCGTCCTTTGCCATGGTCGGCATGGGCGCCATGGTCGGCGGAGGCACCGGAGCGGTGATGACCGCCGTCACGATGATCTTCGAGATGACCCGCGACTACGACATCGTGCTGCCGATGATCGTCGCGGTCGCGCTGAGCGTGGGGGTCAGGCGGCTTCTCTCGCGCGAGAACATCTACACGCTAAAGCTCGTGCGCCGCGGGCATGCCATTCCGAAGGCGCTCCATGCCAACATGTTCCTGGTCCGCCGCGCCATGGACGTGATGGATACCGACATCGTCATCGCGCCAGCGGAGACAACGTTCGATGCGTTTCTCGCTCACCCTGGGCATGGCGGACGCATGCGGCACGTCGTCGTGACCGAGGGGCGGCGCATCATGGGCGTGCTGCGCGTCAATACGGCGCTGCGCCAAGTGTCCGATGAAGCGCCGTCTGGTGTCACGTTGGGTCAGATCGCGAGCCGCGAATTCACCATCGTCCGCGAGGAAGACATCGTCTTCGACGTGATTCACCGGATCTGGCACAAAGGGGCGTGGATGGCGCTCGTGACCAAGGGGCGCGGCATTCCGAGGCCTGCCGACATCGCAGGTGTGATCACCAAGGAACACGTCGCCGATTCGGTCGCCCGCAGCGTCAAGGTTTATGCCGGCTGACCAACGTCAGGAAGGTCAACGATGCGCATTCTGGCGCGACGCAGGCGCCTCGCTCGTCTGGCCGTTTTCCCGCGCCGCCCGAAGCACGGCCAAGCACACCGCAAGGGGCGCGGTTCGCGCGATCCGATCGGGCGGAAAGGGGATGACGCAGTCGCCAACCCGGCTGATCTCGGCGATCCAGCCGCGGGTTCCGCCTTGGCAGTCGCTCAATTGGCCAAGGCGATGCATGATCCACCCTTTCGGCAGCAACGACAACGCAACGTCGAGCGAACGTGTGACGGACGGCACCGGCCGCGCCCTCAATCCCAATTCGCGCGCGACCGCGTGGTCCAGATAGTCGCTGCCCTCTTTCGCTGCTTCCAACAGGCCGAGCAGCCGTACCGGCTCCATGGCGCGCATCCTTCATCAGAACGAATTGCGCGAGACGATAGGCGGCGTCTTCGGTCTGGGTTGAGGTAATTTTGTGTCAAGAACCCGGCAAGGACCGAACTTGCTCGGCGAGCGGCAGACGGACGCGCATCAAAAGCCCATGTGGCTCGCGATTTTCCGCCGCAATTGTCCCGCCCAATGCTTCGATATGCCGGCGCGCTACCCATAATCCTATACCGAAATGGACGTTGCCGTCACTCCCCGACGTGTCGCGGTGTGAAAAATACCGCTCGAAGATCCGATCGAGATCGGCCGCCGGCACGCCTGGGCCCTGATCTGCGATCGAAAGCTCTGCCGTGCGGCCCCTGGTTTCGAGACGGACATCGATGGTCCCGCCTTCGGGGGAGAACGAGATCGCATTTTCGAACAGGTTCTCGACCGCCGTCTCCAGCATCTCGAAATTGGCCCGAACGATGACCCGCGTCGCAATGGTGCGATCGAGCCGGAGCTTGCGGTCGATGAGGAGTTCGGCCTGTGCGCGCAGATGTCGCACCAGCAACGCGGAGAAATCGATATCGGCGCGCGCCGTGTCCATCAGGTCGGCGGTCGTCTCGTCGAGATGCCGCGCCGACGCAACGAGGCCGTCGAGCCGGTCGAGCGACCCTTCGATGAGGCCCAGCGCGCGAACGCCGCGTTGATTGTCCGGTGCCACCGCACGCTTCAGCGGCTCGAGCGACTGCCGGATCACGGCTATCGGCGTCTTGAAGGCATGGGCATTGTCTTCCGCTGCGCGCCGGATGTCGCGCGCCGACGACGCGAGAACATCGACCATGCCATCAAAGGCCGCGGCCGCGTCGGCGAGCTCGGGCATGTCGTTCTCGGCGCCGAACGATTCGCCCGTGTGACGCTGGCGGATCGCGCCCGCACGCTCGGCAAAGCGCCGGAGGCCGCGGCGGATGCTCCAGAACGTCGTGAAGATCAGCAGCACCATGACGAGATAGATCGCCGCCGCGACCCTCACCTCGGGGCTCGCCCAATATGGCCGGCCCAGATTGGCGCCCGGAACCGTCCCGGCGGCGAAGGACGTCACCACCGCCCAACAGCCCGACGGCGTACGCAGCGGCGTCACCGACGTCACGACCTCGTCATTGCCGCTGGGTACCTGGTAGCGCAGCGCGAACGGAAGATCGCCGGCACAAGTGGCCACCAACCGATCCAGCACGCCCTCGCGCATCAGCTCGTCACGCTCGGCGTCGAGTTCCGCGCTCGAGACCGTCGGCCACGAGGCGACATAGAAGAATCCCGGTCGATCGGCCGGCGAGAAAAGCAGTTTCACGTCGGTGAATTCGTCGGCAAACCGGGCCAGCACGCTGCCGAGCTGGGGCAGCGCGGGTCGATCGGGTCCGGAGAGAAGGGGCTGTAGTGCCTGGGCCATGACGCGGCCTTGCTCGCGGACGCTGCGCAGCAACAGCGTCTGCTGCGCCACATCCGCGGCGCGGAAGCGGTCATAGACGATGGCCGGCACGACCAGAAAGATGACGGACAGGATCGCTACCTTGCCGGCAAGCGAGCGAGCAAAGCGAAGCCGGCGACGCGGCGGCGGGGCGGCGGACGCGCTAGACGTCCGCAACCCAGCGGTAGCCGAAGCCGGCGTAGTTGTGGATGTTGTCGAAGTCACCGTCGACATCGCGGAACTTCTTGCGAATGCGTTTGATAAAGGTGCGGACATTGGTTCGATAGCCTTCGTCGCCATAGCCTGCGACGAAATTCTTGCCGTGCACGAGGTCGTAGAGTTCGCGGTACCCGACATCCTCGCCGGCTCTCAGGACGAGCAGCGCCACGAGCTTGAATTCGGTCAACGTCATGTCGACTTCATGGTCGCCCCAGATCGCACGGTTGGTGTCGAAGCGCAGCTCGAGCGGACCGACCCGCATGATCTCGCCGCGGGCGCGCTCGGGTGGTTCGGGCGCGGCCCGCATGCCTTCGCAGATCAGATTGAGCCGCTTAACGAGGATCGGAAGCCGGCGCGACTTGTCGATGAAGTCGACCGCGCCGCCCGCGAGCGCCGCCTCTTCGTAGATGTCCTCGCTGAGCACGGTGAGGAAGATCACGGGCGTGCTGGCGCCGTTGGCTCTGAGGCGCCGCAGCACCTCGAGCCCGTTCATTCCCGGCATGCGCCAGTCGAGCAGGATCGCGTCGGCGGAGCCGCCGGACTCGAAATAGGCGAGCGCATCGGCACCGTTGCTGAAGCTCGTGACGCCGAAGCCTTCGTCGATCAGGTTGAGGCCAAGCGACTCCCTAAACGAGTCGTCGTCGTCAACGAGGACCAGGCGCGCTCCCGGGGGCGTCGCTTCGTCGGGCGAGTTCGGTGAAGCATCTTTGTCGATCGTTTCCATTGTCCGCGTTTGTCACGTCGTAATGAAGAACCCGCATCTCCCGGGTCTGGAGATCAAGATAGAAATAAAGGTCGAGCTTGCAGTCGACACTAGCATAACGCCACAACTGGGCAGGGGGCGCCTCCGTGCGTTGCTGGGGCTCGCCAAAAATTGCCACAGTGGCCGCCTGGTCCAGACCCGTAATCTGATCAAATTCGTCCGACTTTGCGATCGCGGGCGCCGGCAAAGTGGGCTTGCGTGCCGGCCGCATCGGAGGCGGTGTCGTTGGCCGAACCAGCGGTGGCGGCGGCACCACGACGGTGATAGGGGCCGGTTCAGGCGGCGACGGAGGCGGCGCCACGCAGGCGGCGACGAGCGCGACGAGGGAAAGCCCGGCCCACGTCCTGGCGTGCCTGCTCTTGCGTGCCGCGACCATGTCCCTCACCTGTGACGCTTTGGCTTGCCTTGGCGTCCGTCGTCCGCCAGCATCCTAGGCCGATAGAGGTTACCGCCGCATTGGCCCAAAATGCCAGATGTGGCGGTTGCGAGTGCTGTCTAAGCCCTTGGAGGGTCATATACTATCACCCATTGGAGGTAGTCGGCGCAAAACCGACGACAAGGCGCGTGATGGACGCTGACGTGACCACGCGCTTTCTCGACCTGGCGGCGCTCGAGCGTGCCGATCTCGCGGCCGCGCCATTCCCTTACGTGATCGTGCCCGGTTTCGTGCGCGCCGACGCGTGTCAGGCCCTCTCGGCCGATTATCCGGACATCGACAAGGCAGGCAGCTTCCCGGTCGGCGACCTGCATTTCGGCCCGGCGTTCCGGGACTTCCTGGCGGAGCTGGAAGGCGATGACGTGCGCCGCGTCTTTGCCAGAAAGTTCTCAATCGACCTGGATGGCCGGCCAACCATGGTGACGGTACGCGGCCAGGCGCGTCCCAGCGACGGCACGATCCACACGGACACGCCAAGCAAGCTGATCACTGTCCTGATTTATATGAACGAGGCGTGGGAGGCGCCCGGCGGGCGGTTGCGCCTCCTTCGCAAGCCGGACGATCTAGACGATGCGGTCGCCGAGGTCCCGCCCGACGCCGGTACCCTGCTCGCCTTCCGGGTCACGCCTCATTCCTGGCATGGGCACAAGCCCGCAAGCGGCCCGCGCCGTGTCGTACAGCTCAACTGGGTCACGAACGCCGGGGTCGTGCGTCGCGAGCGGCTGCGCCACGGGCTGTCCGCGCGGATGAAAAGGCTGTTCGGCTGATCGTTGAAACGAGTCGTTAACTAATCCGGTCGTAGGCTTGAGCCTTCGGCGCATGCTCACTTTTTCGGCACTACGCGCCGAGCGATATAAGTGTCATGCGACCAATGGGGCAAGGATCGAGGCGTATCGCGCCGCGCAATAAAGGCAACCACGTTCCGTGGTGGCTGCTGGCGTGCCTCGTCTTCCTTTTGGGCGTTGTCCTCTACGGCGCGCTGACGCCGTCGCCGCCATCGGCGTTCGATCGCCCTGAAGCGCAGACCAACCCGCCGCGCAACCCCTGGGACACGCCGCATTCGTTCTAGGCGTGTTGCCAACGGCTTCGGTGCTTCTTCCCCGCGTCCGCCTGCGCTATCCTGTCATCGTTGCTGATGGGCCGGCACGCCGGCACGACCTAGGTCGATGGGGGCATCTGCGACGAGATGCGGGTTCGACACCGAGATGGTCAGGGTGGCTCGCGGGTCCCGCTTCTAGGCGCGATCGCGGCGGTGATCTTTGTCGCCTGTGCCGCGATCTTGTACTTCCAATATTCCGACAGCGTCTCGCTCGCTGAAGCATCGGCGAGCCGGGTCTTTGCCGAAGCGGCAGTGCGTGCGGACGGGCAGGTGAACGAGCTTCTCGATCGCGCGATCGTGCTGGCCCGTGTGGCGCCAAATATCAGGGGTATCGGCGATCCTATCCACGGCGACGGACAGGATCAGCCGGCGCTGGATTTCCTCACGGCCGCCGTCAATTCGGGCCCGTCGATCTATGCAGCCTATTATGGACTCGAGGACGGAAGCTTTCTCGAAATCATCGCGACGCGTGGCGATTTGGGCGTGATGAAGATGCTTGCGGCGCCGGCTGGGACAGCGCGGGTGCTGCGCGCGGTCATCGTCGGAAGCGACCAGAGCCGAACCCAGAATTGGACCTACCTCGATGCGAACGGCGCGGTTCTGTCACGCAGGTCCGATGGCCTGACCACCTTCGACCCGCGCGAAACCGATTGGTACCGCCGCGCAAAGAGCGAGGCGGGAACCGCGATGACGGAGCCTTATCGATTCAGCTCCATTCCCGAACTTGGCCTTTCGGTCGTGCAAAGCCTCCCAGAGAAGCGTGGCGTCTTCGGCATCGACGTGACGTTGAGCGAGCTCAGCCTCTTCCTCAACGAGCACCCGATCTCGCCGAACGGCGGGGTCTATATCTTCGATGATTCGCTCCGGCTGCTTGCGGCTCCCGCCGATGGTCCGAACGGCGTGCCGACCGACAAGCTTGTCTCCGACATGCGGTCGCTGGGATCGCCGGTTTTGCAGATGCTGGCCGATCTTTCGGGCACGTCGAACTTCGGCAAGGCGAGATTCCTGAGGTTGCAATCACGGGACTACGGCGCGTTCGTCTCGCTGTGGAGCGGCACCGGCGACACCAAGGTCAATATTGGCGTGGCGGCTCCCTTGGACGATTTCACCGGCGGCAACGAGCTGTTCCTGCTTCGCACCTTGCTTGCGACAGCAGCCATTCTCGTCGCCGCGCTCTTGCTGGTGGTCTGGTTCGCGCGCCAATCGCATCTTCTTCGGGCGTCCGAACGCCGTCTAAGGGTGCGCACCGCGGAGCTGGAGGCGTTGCACGGACATGCCCCCGCGCAGCGTGCGGGCGAGCAGCACCGGTGAGGGCCCGTCTCGGCCCTCCTTGCCACGTTCCTGTTCCTCGTGTATTGCCGAACAACAAGAAGACCGGCGGGGAGGCAGGCCTTTTCAATAGTCGTCAATCGTTCGGCCGGCGCGGGCAGGGGGGCTTGCGCCGCGGATAGCGGCGCTCGTGGGATTCCCAACAATTCGAAGCGGAGGAGGATCGCTATGACCATCGTACAACGGAAATCAGGCCGGATTACTCGGCGCGACGTCCTTCAGGGGGGCGCGGCCGCGATCGGCGGGGCGGCGCTGCCGCTGGCGTTCGGCTCGGCCGCTCGTGCAGCGGACGAGCCGCCGATTGGGACCTGGCCTGCGGGCTCGCAAGGCGATTCGGTATTCATCGGCATCAGCGTCCCCCGCACGGGTACCTATGCGGTCCAGGGCGAGGATGAGCTCAAGGGCTATCAACTCGCGGTCGAGCACATCAACAGCGGCGATCCCTTGCTTCTGAAGATTTCGCCGAAGACGAAGAAGGGCGTCCTTGGCAAGGAAGTCAAATTTGGCGTCGCCGATTCCCAGGCGAATCCGAACACCGCGGTGCAAGAGCAGACGCGGTTCATCAGCGAGAACAAAGCCGTCTTGATGACGGGCTCGACCTCGAGCGCTGTCGCTGTCGCGCTGAACAAGTTTGCGCAGCGGGAGCACGTGCTTTACGTCTGCGGCATTTCCGGTTCTAACGACACCACGGGCAAGGATTGCGCGCGCTATGGCTTCCGGCAGTGCTTTTATGGCCAGACGGCCGCCGCGGCGATCGGTCCGGTGCTGCTCAAGACCTACGGCAAGAACAAGAAAGCGGCCTATCTGACGCCGGACTATACCTACGGTCACACCGTTCAGCAGTCGATGGAGGATTTCCTCGGCAAGAACGGCGGATGGACCACCGCGACCAACCAGGTCGCACCCCTCGGCGCGCCCGATTACAGCTCGTATCTCCTCAATGTTGGCAATTCCGGCGCCGACATCCTCATCAACGTGAATTGGGGCCATGACGCGGTCCTGTCGATTCAACAGGCGCAGCAATTCGGCGTGCTGGCGAAGCAGAAGCTCGTCATTCCCTATCAGATACCGTTCCTCTCGAAAGAAGTGGGCGCGCAGGTGATGCAGGGGGTCTATGCGGCGACGGACTACTGGTGGACGCTCGAGGACAAGTATCCGCTGGCCAAGATGTTCAACGACGCGTTCAGCAATAAATACGGCTATCGGCCCGAATGGGGTGCCGAGAACGCCTATATGCAGTTCGCGCTGTGGGCCGACGCGGTGGAACGCGCGGGCT
>DATJLY010000133.1:0-4126 GCA_035509095.1 Allostellaceae bacterium
CTGGCTTGCCATGGAAGAGCCGCACTGGGCTCGCGTCGAGCATCCGCGCATCGATTATCAGGACATCCATTATTATGCCGCGCCGAAGCGGCGGAGCGGACCGAAGACGCTGGCCGAGGTCGATCCGGAACTGCTGCGCACCTATGAGAAGCTCGGGATTCCGCTGCACGAGCGCGCCGCGCTTGCCGGCGTCGCGGTCGACGCGGTGTTCGACAGCGTCTCGGTCGCGACCACCTTCAAGGCGAAGCTCGGCGAGCTGGGCGTGATCTTCTGCTCGTTCGGCGAGGCGGTGCGCGAGCATCCGGACCTGGTGCGGAAATATCTGGGATCGGTCGTGCCGCAAGGCGACAATTTCTTCGCGGCCTTGAACTCCGCCGTGTTCAGCGATGGCTCGTTCGTCTATGTGCCCGAGGGCCTCAAATGTCCGATGGAGCTGTCCACATATTTCCGCATCAACGCCGCGAAATCGGGACAGTTCGAGCGCACGCTCATCATCGCCGACAAAGGCAGCTCGGTGAGCTATCTCGAAGGCTGCACGGCGCCGATGCGCGACGAGAATCAGCTCCACGCCGCCGTCGTCGAACTGGTGGCACTCGACCGCGCCGAGATCAAATACTCGACGGTGCAGAACTGGTATCCCGGTGACGCCGAAGGGCGGGGCGGGATCTACAATTTCGTCACGAAGCGCGGCGCCTGCCGCGGCGCCAAGTCGAAAATCTCGTGGACCCAGGTCGAGACCGGTTCGGCCATCACCTGGAAGTATCCGAGCTGCGTGCTGGAAGGCGAGGGATCGGTCGGCGCGTTCTATTCGGTCGCCGTCACCAACAATTATCAGCAGGCCGACACCGGCACCAAGATGATCCATCTGGCGCCCAACACGACCTCGACCATCCTGTCGAAAGGCATCTCGGCCGGGCGCGGTCAGAACACCTATCGCGGCCTCGTGCGGATGCAGCCCCGGGCCGAGAACGCGCGCAACTATACGCAATGCGACTCGCTGCTGATCGGCGACCGGTGCGGCGCCCACACGACGCCCTATATCGAGGTGCGCAACCCCTCGTCGAAGGTCGAGCACGAGGCCACCACCTCCAAGATCAGCGACGACCAGATGTTCTACTGCCAGAGCCGTGGGCTCTCGCGCGAAGACGCATTGTCATTGATTATCAATGGCTTCTGTAAGGACGTGCTGAAAGAGCTTCCGATGGAGTTCGCGGTCGAGGCGCAGAAGCTGCTGGCGGTCAGCCTCGAAGGCTGCGTCGGCTGATTATCTTTTGTCGCGAAAAGGACCGGAATGCTCGAGATCACGAACCTTCACGCGCGGATCGCCGATGGGCGCGAGATCCTGAAAGGGATCGCGCTGTCCGTGGCGGCGGGCGAGGTGCATGCCATCATGGGGCCCAATGGCTCCGGCAAATCCACCTTGGCCGGCGTGCTCGCGGGGCGGCCCGGCTATGAAGTGACGGCGGGCGAGGTTCGCTATGACGGCCGCAACCTTCTGGCGCTATCGCCCGACGAGCGGGCGCGGGCGGGCGTGTTCCTGGCTTTTCAGTATCCGGTTGAAATCCCCGGCGTGAACAACATGTACTTCCTGCGCTCGGCCTTGAATGCCGGGCGGCGGTCGCGCGGCGAGCCCGAGCTCGATGCCGGCCAGTTCCTGCGCGCGGTGCGCGCCAAGCTGAAGCTCTTGGAGATCGAGGAGGACCTGCTGCAACGCGCGGTCAATGTCGGCTTTTCGGGCGGCGAGAAAAAGCGCAACGAGATTTTCCAGATGGCGATGCTCGAGCCGAAGCTCGCGATTCTCGACGAGACCGACAGCGGCCTCGATATCGACGCGCTGCGGCTCGTGGCCAATGGCATCAACAAGCTGCGCGCGCCGGATCGCGCCATGGTGCTCATCACGCACTACCAGCGCCTGCTCGACTATGTCGAGCCCGACCGCGTCCATGTCCTGAGCGAAGGCCGCATCGCCTTGAGCGGCGACAAGAGCCTCGCCGCGCGGCTCGAACGCGAAGGCTACGCGATGCTCGGAGACGCGGCCTGAGGTGCGTCATGGCTGGCGAAACCGCTCCCTATCTCGATAGTTTCCGGCCAACGCCGGGCGAGCCGAAATGGCTCGCGGCGAGCCGCGCGGCGGCGCTTGCGCTCTTTGCCGAGCTGGGCTTTCCGACCCGGCGCGAGGAAGCGTGGCGCTTCACCGATCTGCGCCCGCTCGAGCGCACGATCTATCCGCCGGCGAGACCCGCAGCCCGCGCCGAGGCGCGGGACGTCGCGCCCTGGCGCCTCAACGAGCCTTCGTGGCGCATCGTTCTCGTCGATGGCGTCTTCGCGCCTGATCTGTCGGACCTCGCGGGCCTGCCCAAGGGCGCGTGGCTCGCGTCCACCGCAACGACGCTTGCCGAAAGGCCGGAGCTCGTTGAGGCCGCGCTTGCGCACGATCCAAACGCGCGGCAGCCCTTTGCGGCGCTCAACGCCGCGCTCTTCGCCGATGGCTGGGTGCTGGCGCTCGACCCGGGCGTCGTGCTGGAGCGGCCCGTCGAGGTGATCCATCTCGCGCGCGAAGGGGGGCCGCGCTCGCTCCACCCGCGCAGCGCAGCACTTCTTGGCGCGGACAGCGGCGCGCGGATCGTCGAGACTTTTGCCGGCGCCGGCGACTATTGGACCAATGCAGCGACGGTGGTGCGCGTCGGCGATGGCGCAAATCTCGCCCATGTCCGGGTGCAGGATGAAAGCAGCCGCGCCATCCATATCGCGCTGACGCAGGCGCGGCTCGAACGGGGCGCGCACTATTACGGCTTCGCGCTGACCCTGGGTGCGCGTCTCTCGCGCCTCGACCTGCAGGTCCGGTTCGACGGCGCCGATGCCCAATGCGGGCTCGACGGCGCCTTTCTCCTGCGCGGCGAGCAGGAAGCGACGACCGCGACCGTCATCGATCATGCCGCGCCCGGCGGCACCACGCGCGAGCTCTTCAAGGGCGTGGTCGAGGACCGTGCGCATGGCGTGTTTCTGGGCCGCATCGCGGTGCGGGAGGATGCGCAGCAAAGCGATGCGCAGCAACTGAACCGCAACCTGCTCCTGAGCCGGCGCGCCGCCATCGACACCAAGCCCGAACTGGAAATCCTGGCCGACGACGTCAAATGCGCCCATGGCGCGACGGTCGGCGACCTGGACGAGGCACAGATGTTCTATCTGCGCTCGCGCGGCATCGCCGAAGCGGATGCGCGTCGGCTTCTGGTCGAAGCCTTCGCGGCCGAGACGCTCGACCGGATCGAGGATGCAGGCCTTCGCGAGCCCCTGGCGCGCCATCTCGCGCGCTGGCTTCAAGGGACCGGATCCGATGCCTGACCGTCTTGCCGAACGCACAGCGGCGCTTGATCCGCGCCGCATCCGCCGCGATTTCCCGATCTTCGCGAACAATCCCGGCCTCGTGTTCCTCGATACCGCGGCGAGCGCGCAAAAGCCCGCGGTCGTGATCGACGAGGTCTCGGAGTTCTATCGCACCGACTATGCCAATGTGCATCGCGGCGTCTATCGGCTCAGCGCGCGCTCGTCCGAACGCTATGAGGCCGCGCGCGAAAGGGTGGCGCGGTTCCTCAACGCGCGGCACGCGAGCGAGATCGTGTTCGTGCGCAACGCGACCGAGGCGATCAACCTCGTCGCCGCAAGCTGGGGCGCCACGAACCTCAAGCCCGGCGATGAAGTCCTCGTCACCGAGCTCGAGCATCACGCGAACATCGTGCCGTGGCAGCTCATCCGCGAGCGCACCGGCCTGAAGCTGGTGGCGGCGCCGATCGACGACACGGGCGGCCTCGACATGGCGGCGTTCGAACGGCTGTTGACGCCGAGGACGTTGGACACGTAGCCCGTGGCGACGACCTTGACCCGCTCGGCGCCCGCGAGCGCGTCGAGCTCGTCGAGCTGCAGCGTGCCGTCGAGCTCGACGGGCAAGACGCGGAACTCCGCGCCGGTCTTCTTCGCGATGAACTGCCAGGGGACGAAGTTCGCGTGATGCTCGAGCTCGGTGACGAGCACGACGTCGCCCGGCCCGAGGTTCGACAGCCCCCATGCGTATGCGACGAGGTTGATCGCCTCGGTCGCGTTGCGGACGAAGACGATCTCCTTCGCGCTC
>DATJLY010000134.1:0-6762 GCA_035509095.1 Allostellaceae bacterium
GCATCGGGCCGCCGTGCCGGCGCCATCAACATGATCACGGTCGGGGCCGATGGGAAACTCACCGGCGCCAACAGCGATATGTTCGGCTTCCTCGAAAACCTCCGCGCCGGAGCACCGGGATGGCGCGCCGCGGACGGGCCCGCGGTGGTGCTGGGCGCGGGCGGCGGCGCTCGCTCGGTGGTGGCGGCGCTTGCCGATGATGGGGCGCCGGAGATCCGGCTCCTGAACCGCACGCAAGCGCGCGCCGAAGAGATCGCGCGCGCGCTTGGTGGCCCGGTGCGGTGCGTTCCGTGGAACGACCGCGCGCATGCGCTCGCCGGTGTCTCGCTCGTCGTCAATGCCACGAGCCTCGGCATGGATGGCCAGCCGCCGCTCGACCTGCCGCTCGATCAGCTTCCGGCGGATGCCGTGGTGAACGACATTGTCTATGTGCCGCTCGAAACGCCGCTCCTTGCCGCGGCGCGGGCGCGGGGCAATCGCGTGGTCGATGGGCTCGGCATGTTGCTGCATCAAGGCCGGCCCGGTTTTGCGGCCTGGTTTGGCGTGATGCCCGCGGTGACCCCAGCGCTCCGCCGCGCGATGCTGGCAACGTTCGCGCGATGAGGATCATCGGCCTCACCGGCTCGGTCGGGATGGGCAAGAGCACCGCCGCGGCGATGTTGCGCGCCATGGGGGTGCCGGTGTTCGATGCCGACGCGGTGGTTCATCGCGCGCTCGGCCGAAGCGGCGAGGCCGTTGGCGCGGTCGAGGCCGTCTTCCCCGGGGTGAGCGAATCGGGGGGCATCAACCGCCGCGCGCTGGGTGCGCGCGTGCTTGGCGACCGCGCGGCGCTGCGCCGGCTCGAAAAAATCCTCCATCCCATCGTCGGACGCGAGGAAAGACGCTTCATCGCGCGCGCCCGGGCGGCCAGACGCCGTCACGTCGTGCTCGACGTGCCGCTTCTCTTCGAGACCGGGGGCTATCGCCGCTGCGATCTCGTGATCGTCGTGTGGGCGCCGCCTTTTCTCCAGCGCGCGCGGGTCCTGGCGCGCCCGGGGATGACCGCGGCGCGCCTCGCCTTCCTACGCACGCAGCAGACGAGCGACCAGGAAAAGCGCCGCCGCGCCGATATCCTGATCCCGAGCGGATTGGGCCGCGCCGTGACGTGGCGACGCTTGCACAGGGCGATCGCGCAAAGCTAGAATCCGTCATGCGCGAGGTCGTGCTCGATACCGAAACGACGGGGCTTGATCCCGAGGCCGGCCACCGGGTCGTCGAGGTCGCCTGTATCGAGCTCGTGAATCACGTCCCCACGGGCCGCAGCTTCCATCGCTACATCAATCCCGAGCGCGCCATGCCCGCCGACGCGATGCAGGTGCATGGGCTGACGGATGCGTTCCTGGCGCAGCACGGGCTTTTCGCGTCGGTCGCGGACGAGCTTGTGGCGTTCATCGGCGACGGGCCGCTCGTCGCGCACAACGCGGAATTCGATCTCGGATTCCTGAACGCCGAGCTGCGCCGGCTCGAACGGCAGCCGCTCGCCTGCGCCGCCATCGATACGCTGACGCTGGCGCGGCGCCGCTATCCCGGATCGCCCGCGAGCCTCGACGCCTTATGCCGGCGCTATGACATCGACTTGTCGGCCCGGGAAAAGCACGGCGCCCATCTCGACTGTGAATTGCTGGCGGCGGTCTATCTCGAGCTGGTGGGCGGCCGGCAGCCAGGCCTCGACCTGGCCGCGGGCATCGCGGTCGGCCGCCAGGCCGCGGCGCAACGCCCCTTCCGCACGCCGCGCCCTCATGCTGCGAGCGAGTTTGAACTTGCCGCTCATGCGGCCTTTCTGAAGAAGATCGCCGCGCCGATCTGGCTCCAATAGCGAGGCGGGCTCAGGCGACCGCGCTGCCTTGACCCTGCGCCTCGCGCGCGGCCTGCTGCTGACGCAACAGCTCGGCAAAATCGATGGGCCGCACCAGCAGCGGCATATATCCGCCTTCTCGCGTCGCGTTGGCGACGAGCGCGCGCACGAACGGGAACATGAGGCGCGGCGTTTCAACCAGCAGGAACTGCGCCATCGCCGGTTCCGGCACATTGGCGACGGTCGCGACGGCGCCATACACGACCTCGACCAGAAAGACGCGCTCGTCGCCGCTCTTGGCGTCGGCATGGAGCGTGAGCGTGACCTCGAACACGTTGGGCGCGATCGACTGGGCCTTCACGTCGACGCCGATCTGAACTTCGGGCTGCGGCTGCCCCTGCATCAGGCTGTGCGGCGCGCGCGGGTTCTCGAACGAGAAATCCTTGACATATTGCGCGTTGATCAAGACCTGCGGCTCTTGCTGCGCCTGACCGTTGGACGATGCGGTACCCACTTCCGCCATGAGAAATCCCCTATTTGAGCGGGCTCGCTAGCATGGATCGCGCCGGCACACAACCGGAGGCGCCGATCACAAGCCCAGATAAGCGCGCCGTATCTCGGGCATCGAGGCGAGCGCGGCGGCCGGCCCTTCGGTGAAGATGCGGCCTTCCGCAATCACATAGGCATGGTCGGCGACCGCAAGCGCCAAATGCACGTTCTGCTCGACCAAGAGGATCGTCAGTCCAGCTTCCTTGAGACGCTTCAGGGTCTGGAACAGCTGATGCACGACAACGGGCGCCAGACCCAGCGACAGCTCGTCGATGATGAGAAGATCCGGATCGGACATCAGCCCGCGCGCGATCGCGAGCATCTGCTGCTCCCCGCCCGACAAGGTGCCCGCGCGCTGCCGCCGCCGTTCCATAAGGCGCGGGAAAAGCGTGAACACCTGCTCGAGCGCGGCGTCGAATTTGCGCTGGGCGCGCGCGGAATAGGCGCCCATCTCCAGATTCTCTTCGATCGTCATGGCGACGAAAAGCTGCCGCCCCTCCGGCACCAGCACCAGGCCCCGCGCCGCCTTGGCATGTGCCGGAAGCCGCGTCACGTCCTCGCCGTCGAACATCACCGTGCCCGCCCAAGGCGAAATGCTCCCGGTAACGGCCCGCAAGGTGGTGGTCTTGCCGGCGCCATTGGCGCCGACGATGGTGGTGAGATGCCCGCGCTCCACGGTCAGCCGGATGCCCCACAGGATCTGAACCTCGCCATAGCCGGCGGTGAGCGCGTCGACGGCAAGAACCGCGTCGCTCATATCGCGGCTCCCCCATGCAGCTCGCGGGCGAGCTCCGGGTCGCCGAGATAGGCCTCGATCACGGCGGCATTGTTGGCGACATCGCCGGGGCTGCCCTCGGCGAGCTTCTGGCCGGAATTCAGCACGACGATCCGGTCCGACAGGCTCATGATCGCCTGCATCAGATGCTCGATCATGAGGATCGCCGTGCCGCGCGCGCGGATGCCGCGGATGACGCCGATCATGTGCTCGACCTCGGTGGGGTTGAGACCCGCCAGCACTTCGTCCAGCATCAGCAGCACCGACCGCGCCGCGACGGCGCGCGCCAGCTCGAGCCGCTTTTTGCCGGCAATGGTGAGCTGCGCCGCCGGCGTCTCGAGCCGGTCTTCAAGCCCGACGAACACTGCCGCCTCGCGCGCCGCCTCTCCCGCCGCCGCACGGGAAAGATTTTCGCGCCCGAAACACGCGCCGACGGTGCAGTTTTCGAGCACGGTCATGCTCTCGAACGGCTGCACGATCTGATGCGTGCGCGCGAGACCATGCCGCGCGATGCGATAGGGCGTGGCACCCGCGATATCGGTGCCGCGGAACCGGATTCGACCGCGGTCACACGGGAAAACGCCGCTGATGAGGTTGAAGAGCGTCGTCTTGCCGGCGCCGTTGGGGCCGATAAGGCCCAATATCTCGCCTTCCTCGACGGCGAAGCTCAGCTCGTTGATGGCTTGCACGCCGCCAAAGTGCTTCGACAGCATCTCGATTTCGAGGAGCGCCGTCATTCCAGCACGTGCCTGACGCGCGGCCAACGCGCATAGACCCATCCCATGAGCCCGCTCGGCAGGAACTGCACCATCACGAGAAGCAGCGCGCCGGCGGCGACGAGCTGGAAATTCGCGAACGTGTCCGAGGTCAACAGCCAGCCGCGCAGCTCTTCATAGAGATAGGCGCCGATCGCCGGGCCGATGATAGTGCCCTGCCCGCCCAGCATCACGATGACGATCGCCTCGAGCGAGAAGGTGAGGTCGAACGCGTCGGCCGGCTGGATAAACGCGCCTTTGAAGAAGTAAAGCCCTCCCGCCACCGCCGGCAGGAACGCCGACGCGCTATAGGCCAAAGCCTTATAGAGCGGCGTCGGCACGCCCAGCACCGCGGCCGCGTCCTCGTTCTGGCCGATCGCCAGCAGGCCGAGGCCGAATTTCGAGCTCTTGATCGCATAGCTCAGATAAAGCGACAGGCCCATGATCGCGACGATCAGGAAATAGATCGTCCACAGCGCCTTCATCGGGCCGCCCAGCGGTGCGAACAGCGCGCTCGAGAGGTAGAGGCCCGACGAGCCGCCCCACGGCGTAAAATTGGCGACGAAGGCCTGCACCGCCGCGTTGACGCCCACGGTCGCCAGCGCGAAATAAGCGCCGCGCAGTCGCAAGATGCCGAGCCCGAAGACGAGCGCCAGAAGGCTCACCGCGATGCCGCCCGCCACCGCCGCCGCGACGAGCGGCCATCCCGGCGCGCCCAGAAGATAGACGCAGATATAGCCGCCAAGGCCGAAGAACACGATGCTGCCGAAATTCACGTAACCGGCATAGCCCAACATCAGGTTCAGGTTGCTGGCGAGGATGATATAGATGGCGGCGAGAAGCAGGCTCTCGCGCAGCTCGACATCGCCCGTGGCGACCGGCGCCAGCGCAAAGACGGCGATGATGAGCGCGATGATCCAGAAGAACGGACGGCGGAGCATGGGCATCTAGTCGCGGCGGAACGTGAAGACGCCGCCCGGCCGCACGATCAGCACGACGACGAAAAGGGCGAACTCGATGACGAGGGTCCAGCTCACCGGCATGAAGGGCGTGACGAGACCTTCGACAAGGCCGAGCGCGATCCCGCCCAACAACGCGCCCGTGGGATTGCCGAGTCCGCCCAGCACCGTCACGACGAAGCTCTTGAGCTGATAGGCATCGCCCGAAAGCAGCGTGAACGGGAACAGGATCGCGATGAGGCCGCCCGACACGCTTGCCAGCGCGACGCCAAGCCCGAACGCCATCGACAAGACGCGGGTCGTCGGAATTCCGACGAGCTCGGCCGCGACGCGGTTGCCCGACACGGCGCGGATCGCCTTGCCCGGCCGGGTGCGATAGAGGAAGACGTAGAGAAGCGCCGCGATGATCGCCGTCAAAACCGCGGCGAGAATGTGCGTGCCGGGAAACGTGTACCGGCCGAGGCTCAGCCCCGGCAGGCTTACATCGACGTTGAAGAGCCCGGTGCCCCACGCTGCCGTGCCAAGCCCGACCAGCACCAGATTGACCGAAAAAGTGGAGAGAAGACTCATCAGCGGCGGCCGTCCGATCATCCGGTGGACCGAAATCCAGTAAAGGGCGAGGCCCACGAAGAACCCGCCCACCACGATCGGCGGCAGCGCCACATACGGGTTCAGGCCCAGCGCCGCGCTGAGGAAATAAAGGCCGAACATCCCCGCGACGATCATCGAGCCGTGCGTCAGGTTGACGACGTCCATCACCCCCCAGATCAAGGTGAGCCCCATCGCCGCGAGCCCGTAGACCGAACCCACCAACACGCCGTCGATGATCGAAGCGATGATGCCGAACATGCTAGAAGCGGTGCGGGACCCACCTCATCTCCTCGCGCCGCGGCGGCAACGGCGCGAGGACGGGTAGAAAAGTCATTGCATCGGGAAGATAAGCGCCGCCGATTGCACCGCGGTGGGCCAGACCACCTGGCGGCCGAGCTTGCCGTCCTTCATCTGCCACTGCGCCAGCACCATCTGATGCGCGGTCTGAAGCCCGTGATGACCCGGGTCGGTCGCGATCTTGTAGCGGCCGAAGAAGGTCTGGACGTCCATCGCGTTGAGCGCGTCCGCGACCTTGTCCTGATCGATCGAGCCGGCCTGCTCGATCGCGTGCTGCAGCAGCATGCCGCCGCCATAGCCGGACGCCGCGTGGTAATCCGGCGGCGCCTGGTACTTTGCTTCATAGGCCTTGGAGAACTGCTCCGCCGTCGGGCCGAACTGCGGCTTGTAGCTCACCTGGATCTCCCATTGCGAGCCGGTGGTCACGCCCTGGGCCGCGGGGCCGAGCGTCGCGAACTTGTCGTCGCCCGGCGCCACCAGAAGCGATTCCCATTTGAGATGCGCCTTCTGGTCATAAAGCTGCCGCGCGAGCGTCGCGCCATCGGAATAATGGCCGCCGCCCATCAGCGCATCGGCGCCCGCGGAGATCACCTTGTTGATGACCGGGCCGAAATCGGTCGTGGTCGGCGCATAGGATTCGTCAAGCACGATGGCGAGGCCCGCTTCCTTTGCCTGATCCTTGGTCGCGGCGATAACCGCCTTCGAGAACGGATCGTCTGAATAGACGAGCGCCACCTTCGCCTGCGGATCCGCGGCGTGCAGCGCATCGACCGCGTTCGAAAGATAGCCGTCGGCCTGGGTGATCGCCTGGAACAAATACTTGTTGCCGAGCTCGTAGGTCTTTGGCTCGGCGCCGCCGGTGACGAGCATCAGCTTGCCGTATTGCTCGCTGATCACCGCCGCGGTCGCGACGAGGCCCGACGAATAGGGCCCCAACAGGAATTGCGATTTGTCCTCGACGATGAGCCGCGTATAGAGCTGCTGCACGCGCGCGCCCTGCGA
>DATJLY010000135.1:0-6757 GCA_035509095.1 Allostellaceae bacterium
GATGGGCGGCGCGCAGACATTGGGGACGGGCCCTTTCTTGAAGTTGATGCGGCCGATGATCGAGTCGTAATCGGTGTCGGCGAGCGCCGCGCGGATCGCGTCGGGCTCGGCCGATTTGGCGCGCTTCAGCGTGTCGAGCGCGATCTCGAAGATCGCATGCTTGTAGCCCAAGGCCATGGTCCAGGGCTTGCCGGTCTTCTGCACGTAGTCGTCCGCCAGTTGCTTCGAGGTCTGACCCGTCATGTGCGAGGTGAAGGGATGATCGGGCGACCACCAGACGCCGACGCAGATATTCTTGGCCAGGGGACCGAGCGCCTTGACTGCCGGCGGGAACTCGACCGACTTGCCCGGCGCCATGATTTTCGGGCGCCAGCCTTGCTGCGCGCATTGGGTCCAGAAATTGATGAAGACCGGCGGGTCCAGCACCGAGGTGAAACATTCGACGTTGGCCGCGCGCAGCGCCGCGATCTGCGACGAGAAATTCTCGATCGAGGGATCGAACCGGCCGACATCGACAAGCTTGTAGCCGCCTTTGGCGATGAAGGGCGGCATGCCGTTCCGGGGATCGGCGAAGGCATTGCCGTCCGTATCGTTGGGCCACAGGACGCCCACGACCTTGTTGGTCGGGACGCCGTCGAACAGGTCCATGAACACCGCCGAGATGTTCTCGAGCCCGAAGAAGAAATGATAGGTCCATTTGAACCCTTTGGCGGGGTCGCCGTGGCGCGGGAAGAACCAGGATTGCCACGGCGCGTCCGTCGTGAGGCAGGGCACCTCGTTGATCTCGGACAGGTCGCTCACCGGATTGATGGTCTCGGGCGTGTGCGCCGCGAGCATGAAATCCACTTTTTCCGAGAGGATCAGGTCGCTCGCCACTTCGGCCGCGCGGTTGGGGTTGGACTGGCTGTCCTTCGCGATGAGCTCGACCTCATAGGTCGTGCCGCCGATCGTGACGCCCTTCGCCACCGCCTGGCGGAATTGAGGCACCACATAGACGTCGGCCTCCGCGAAGAAGGCGAGCTGCCCCGTCACCGGCGTCACATAGCCGATCTTGATCTTCTTCGCCTCGGCGCGCGCGATCATCGGCGCGGCCGGCAGCGCCGCCGCGCCGATCAATGCCGATCCCGCCTTCAGCACATGCCGCCGCGTCGGAGTCTTCATGTCGTCCCTTCCTCCCATGGGTTGTTTCAACCCTAATCCGACCGCTGCACCCTGGCAACGGCATCGATTGAGGGCGCTCGAGAATCAGCGCTTTCCTGGTATCGTCGTCCCCGCGAAAGCGGTGACCCAGAGCGAGCAACGGGTGAATGAACGAAAAACGAGCTTGCGTCCGCATCTTGGCCGGCGGGCGCTGCCGACGGTCTTGGAAGCTGGAACGACGAGAGACATGGGCCCGCGCGGCCGCTTTTGGCTTTTTCGCGATGGCGTTTGCCATGCCCGCGCGCGCCGAGATACCAAAGGATGTCGTGGTGATGGCGAAGCTCATCGACGACATCGTCTCGCTCGACCCGGCCGAGGCCTATGAATTCTCCGACGAAGAGGCGATCGCCAATCTCTACGACCATCTCCTCGATTACGACCCGGCGCATCCCGAGGCGATCCGCGGCGTGCTGGCGAAGTCGTGGAGCGTCGATCCGGACGGGATGACCTATCGCTTCGTGCTGCGGCCCGAGGCGCATTTCGCCTCTGGCCGCCCCGTCACGGCCGAGGACGCGGCCTTCTCGCTGCGCCGCGTCGTGCTGTTGGACCTGACGCCGGCCTTCGTGCTGCGGCAATTCGGCTTCACGCGCGAGAACGTGGCATCACGCATCCGCGCCGAGGGTTCGTCGACCCTCGTGATCGACACCGCGGTCCGGGTGGCGCCGAGCCTTCTCTACTATGTGCTGACTTCCTCGATCGCCTCGGTGGTGGACGAGACCGAGGCGATGGCGCATCAGCGATCGGGCGATCTCGGCCATCAATGGCTTGCCGATCACTCGGCCGGATCGGGGCCCTATCGTCTGCGCGCGTGGCGGCCCGGCGAGCGCTATGTGCTCGACGCGGTGCCTGACGCGTGGGACGGTCCTGCGAAGAACCGCGAGGTGATCGTGCTCGACGTGCCCGAGCCCGCGACGCAGCGGCTGATGCTGGTGCGCGGCGATGCGGACTATGCCCGCGATCTCGACAAGGATGAGCTTGCGGCGCTCGAGCGCGATCCCGACATGCGCTTTGATCGCGCGCTCCAATCGATGCAGACCTATTTCGCGCTGAACCAACGGAACCCCGATCTGCGCAAGCCCGAGGTGATCGAGGCGATGAAATATCTCGTCGATTACGACGCGATCGCGAAGGGCCTTTTGGGCGGCACGCGGGTCGTGCATCAAAGCATCGTGCCGGACGGTATCCTGGGCGCGCTCGACGGCGAGCCCTATCACTATGATCTGGCGCGCGCCCGCTCGCTTCTCGCCGAGGCGGGATTGAGCGCGGGCTTCGATGTCGGCGTCGATGTGACGGCATCCTCGCCCTGGATCGACATCGCCGAGGCGCTGCAGGCGAGCTTCGCGCCGGCGGGTGTGCGGCTGTCCATCCTGCCCGGCGACGAGAAAGAGACCCTGACCAAATACCGGGCGCGCAAGCACGACATCTATCTCGGCGAATGGGGCTCCGACTATCCCGATCCGCACAGCAACGCGCAGGCCTTCGTGGTCGATGACGATATGAGCGACAATGCCGCGCTCAAGACGCTCGCCTGGCGCAATTCGTGGCAGGACAAAGGCCTCGCGCAACAAGTCGCGGCGGCCGAGCAGGAGCCCGACATCGACAAGCGCGCCGCGCTCTATCGCGCGATCGAGGCGGCGCACCAAAAGGTCGCGCCGTTCGTGATGATGTTCCAGGACGTCTCGATCGCGGCGCACCGGCCCGGCATCTCGGGCTTCACCCTCGGCGCCAGCCCCGACCACACGCTCTACGCCGGCATCGAGAAGCGCTGAACCGCAGCGCGCCGCGCGTGCCGTCGCTGCGGAACATGTTCAGCGTCAGCCGGTCCGCGACGATCGAGCGACGCCGGCCTGACTCCTTGCGAGGGAACTGCTAGAGTGTGCCGGCTTGGGGGAGTGCCGTCGTGGTGCAGCAGCACGTCGAGCGGCGGTTGGTGGCTATCCTTTGCGCCGACGTCGCAGGTTATACGCGGCTTACCGGAGCCGACGAGGAAGGAACGATCGCGCGGCTGAGCGCTCTTCGCCGCGAGCTTGTCGATCCGACGATCGCGGCGCATAGGGGCCGCGTGGTGAAGCGGACCGGCGACGGCATTCTCATCGAATTCTCGAGCGTGGTGGACGCCTTGCGGTGCGCCTTGGACGTGCAGCGGGGCATGATGCCGCGGAATGCGAGTCTCGCGCCGGAAGAAAGAATCGAGTTTCGCGTCGGCATCAATATTGGCGATGTGGTGGTCGAGGGCTCCGATCTTCTTGGCGACGCGGTGAATGTCGCGGCTCGGCTCGAAGGGATCGCCAAGCCCGGCGAGATATTCCTTTCCGAAGATGCTTGGCGTCACGTGAAGGATAGAGTACCCGCCACCTATGTCGACGAGGGCGAGCAAAACCTGAAGAATGTTGCGCGGCCGGTGCGGGTCTACGGAGTGACGCCGTCTGCCATGCTGCCGCCGGAAGAACGGCCATCCCGAGCCAAGGATGAGGTGCCGCGGCTCTCGATCGTCGTCCTGCCGTTCGCCAACCTCTCCGGCAACTCGGGCGAGGATTATTTCGCCGACGCCGTCACCGAGGACATCACCACGGACCTGTCGCGCATTCCCGGAAGCCTGGTCATCGCGCGCAACACCGCGTTCACCTACAAGGCAAAAGCGATCGATGTGAAGCAGGTGGGCCGTGAACTCGGTGTGCGCTACGTGCTCGAAGGCAGTGTCAGGCGCGCCGGCAACCGCGTGCGTACCAACGTGCAGCTCATTGATGCCGAGGTGGGCGGGCATCTCTGGGCCGAGCGCTTCGATTGCGATCGCGCCGATCTGATGGAGCTGCAGGACGAGATCACCGGGCGTATCGCGAGCGCGTTGGGGACCCAACTCATCGACGCCGAAAGCCGGCGCTCGATCAGGGAGCACGCGACCAACCCTGACGCAGCCGATCTCACGATGCGCGGATGGTCGGCTTTGCATCGGCCGCCGACGCGAGAGGCGCTCGCGGAGGCACGCACGCTGTTTGAAGAGGCTCTGGCGCTTGATGCGCGCATTGCGGACGCGCTGATCGGCGGCGCCTATAGCTACATGCGCGCTGCCATTTCCGGCTTGACGAATGCGCCGGGGTCCGACGTGGTGCGGGCGGAGGCGCTGGCCGGACAGGCCCTGGAAGTCGCGCCGGATCGGGCGGCCGCCCATTGGGTGCGCGGTCTCGTGTTGAAGTTCGAGCGACGTTATGAGGAGGCGGTCGCGGCTTACGAACGGGCGATCGCGCTCGACCGGAATTTCGCTCCGGCTTACGGCGCCCTGGCGGACGTGCTCGATTATCTCGACCGGCACGAGGATACGGTCCGTCTGGATGAGCAGGCGATCCGACTCAGTCCGCGCGACCCGCAACTTGGGAATTGGCAATTCGATCTCGGCCTCGCGCATTGGGCGCTCGGGCGTCTCGACGAGGCGGAAGCGTGGCTGAGGCGTGCGCGCACCACCAATCCAAAGCTGCCGTTCGCCGCGCTGGGACTCGCGTCGATATTCGCGTTGACCGGCCGTATGGAACTGGCGCGGCAGGAATTTGCCCAAATGCAGCAGCTTGCGCCGTGGGTGACGAGCGTGACTGCGCTGCGGGCGCGATTGCCGCTGGTCCGTGGCGAGCGCAACGCACGGCGGGAAGAAGAGATCTACCGCGGGCTGCGCATCGCGGGGCTTCCGGAATGAGGTACAGGATCACGCTCTCTGAGCATTGGCGCCGATGTATCTCCGGTGGTCGGATCGGCCTTGAAAACGAACGCTAAGTGTGTTATATTAGCGTACGATCCGGCCTGAGACAATATGATGAATTGGGAAATTATCCAGTCCGTTGGGCAGTGCATTCACTTTGCGGGCAAACCTGTCTGCGACTGCGTCGGCGATTATCAATTGTCGCGATTCTCGGCGGTTCGGGGTGACGGTCGGGGCGATGCGCCGGTGGGGTAGGGCGGGGCTGGCGCTCTTCGCGAAGGCAGGACTGACGCTCGCCGGGCTTTTGGTCGTCACCTTCTTCATCGCGCGGGTGGTGCCGATCGATCCGGTGCTGGCGGTGGTGGGCGACCGCGCTTCGCCCGAGACGGTGGCGCGGGTCAGGGCCGAGATGGGGCTCGACCGGCCGCTCATCGTCCAGTTCGGGCTCTACGTGCGCCAGCTCGCGCAGGGCGACTTGGGCCGGTCGGCGCTCACCCGCGAGCCGGTGAAGGAAGACATCGCGCGCTTCTTCCCGGCGACGCTCGAGCTGGCGACGGCGGCGACGCTCATCGGCCTTCTTCTGGGCGTGCCGGCCGGCGTTGCGGCCGCGGCGTGGCATGGGCGGTGGCCCGATCACGTCCTGCGCATCGTCAGCCTGTTCGGCTATTCGGTGCCGGTGTTCTGGCTCGGCCTCATGGCCCTTCTGCTGTTCTATGCCGATCTTGGCTGGGTGGCGGGGCCGGGCCGGCTCGATCCCTGGCTCGAGGATGGCCAGGCGGCAAGCGCCGGCGCGGTGCTGGCGAGCGCGCTGCGCCATCTCGTGCTGCCGGCCTCGGTGCTGGGCTATTACGCGCTTGCCTATATCAGCCGCATGACCCGCTCGCTGATGCTGGAGCAACTGGGCCAGGACTATATCGCGGTGGCGCGCGCCAAGGGCCTGGGCGAGGGGCGGGTGCTGTGGCGGCACGCGCTCGGCAACGTGTTGGTGCCGCTCGCGACGGTGGCGACGCTCTCTTATGCCCAGCTTCTCGAAGGCTCGGTGCTGACCGAGACGGTGTTCGCCTGGCCGGGCATCGGCCGCTATATCACGGGCTCGCTTCTGAGCCTCGACATGAACGCGGTGATGGGCGGGACCATGGTCGTGGGCGTGGTGTTCATCGCCATCAACCTGCTGGTCGAAGGGGCCTATGGCTATCTCGACCCAAGGGCACGATGAGCAAGAGCGCGCTCGCGGGCTTGGCGATCGTGGCGCTGCTGGTCGCGGCGGCGGTCCTCGCACCGGCCTTGGCGCCCTATGATCCCGACGCGCAGAACCTGGTCCTGCGCCTCGCGCCGCCCGGTGCCGCGCACTGGCTCGGCACCGACGAGCTGGGCCGCGACGTCCTGTCCCGGCTGCTTTACGGAAGCCGCGCCACCTTGTTCGTGGTGGCGGCCATCACGCTGACCGTGCCGGCGGTGGGCTTGGCCGCCGGGTGTCTCGCGGGGCTCGCGGGCGGGATCGTCGACGCCGTGCTGATGCGGGCGGCCGACGTGTTCCTGGCGTTTCCGCGCCTCATCCTGGCGCTGGCGCTGGTGGCGGCGATGGGGCCGGGGCTTTGGCATGCCTCGCTCGCGATCGCGCTGGCGGCGTGGCCGCCTTATGCGCGGCTCGCCCGCGCCGAGACGCTCGCGCTGCGCGGGCGTGAGTTCATCGCCGCGGCGCGGCTCGCCGGCGCCTCGCCGGCGCGGCTGTTGCTGCGCCACATCGCGCCGCTGTGCCTGCCGTCGCTCGTGGTGCGCGCCTCGCTGGACATGGCCGGGGTGATCCTGACCGCGGCGGGGCTGGGTTTTCTCGGGCTGGGCGCGGCGCCGCCGACGGCGGAATGGGGC
>DATJLY010000136.1:0-3306 GCA_035509095.1 Allostellaceae bacterium
GCGGGAGCCGGCCCGGTCGTCGGCCCCATGGAGCGCGGTCAGCCGCCCGTCGGCGTCGCGGGTGACGTAGAGAATCGGATGGATCACGAGATGGACGGTGACGCCTTCGCCGTTGAGGCCGGCGGTCACCGAATCGACGAGGAACGGCATGTCGTCGTTGATGATCTCGACGATCGTCGCCGGCGCGCGCCAGCCATCGACCTCGACCCGCGGATTGAGGACGCGCAGCTTCGCGCGTCCCGGCAGGCGGGTCTGGGCGAACTGACACAGACTGAGCGCCGCGCCATAGAGATCGTCCGGCCGGCGCCCCAGAATATCGGCAGGCGGAACATGGTCGTAGAGCTGTTTCAAGAAGCGCTGCACCAAGCCGGCGCGCGCATCGCCCAACCGGTCGGCGGCGAGCGCCGCCGCGGCCTCGACCGCCTCCCGCTTGAGCTCGTCCGGCCGTACCGTCATCGCCCGTCCTCCGCGAAATCGCCGGCCGTCAATGCCGATTTTCTGCTTCCGAATTTCCGCATAACTCGTTAAAGGGGATGGTTCAGCCCTGGCGCTCGCGTCCGATAGCCTAGAATCGACCGCCGCAAAAGAGGATGACGCGGGTATTGAGTGACAGTACCGAGACACCGGACGCTCCCGCGAGGCGGGCCGACCGTCGCCACCCGCGAGGCTTGAGGCCGGAGCAGGAAGCGGTCCTGTTCCTTTCGCGCTGGCTCAAGGCGCCGCAGCGCATCGGCTCGGTCGCGCCGTCGAGCCGCGGCCTGTCCCGGGCGATGGCGCGCGAGATCGATCCCTCGAGCGGCGGCATCGTCGTCGAGCTGGGCGGCGGCACCGGCAGCATCACGCGGGCGCTGCTCGAACGCGGCCTGGCGCCGGGACGGCTCGTGGTGGTGGAGCGCGACTGGACCTTGGCGGCGCTGCTGCGCAAGCGGTTTCCAGGGGTCAAGGTCGTGCGCGGCGACGCCGCCGACCTGCGCGCGCTGCTCAGGGGACTTGGCATCGTCATCGCCGATGCGGTGGTCTCGAGCCTGCCGCTGCTCTCGATGCCGCGCGTCCTGAGGCGCCGGATCGTCGAGGAAAGCTTTGGCGTTTTGGGCGAGCATGGCGCGTTCGTGCAGTACACGTATGGCGTCGCCTCGCCGCTCGCGGCGCTCGACCTGGCGCTCGCGGGCTATCCGGCGCAGCGCATCTGGGCCAACTTCCCGCCGGCGGTCGTGTGGCGGTTCCAACGCCTTGCCGCGCGGGTGGCACGGGTCGCCTGAGACCACGCCGCCCCTGCCTTGACAGGGTGGGGAGCATGCCCAATTGTGGCGGCAGGAGGCGTCACCAATGGACACGAATCAGGTCACGAGCGAAGCGACACGGGCGGAATTCTATCAGCGCGCGGGCGGACAGAATCTGGCGCCGTTGTGGACCGTGCTTCATGGCCTGGTCACGAAGGAACCGGTGACGCCCATGAAGGCCGCGATGTGGAAGTACAAGGACGTGCGCCCCTATCTCATGGAGGCGTGCGACATCATTTCCACCAAAGAGGCCGAGCGCCGGGTGATGATCCTGGAGAATCCGGGCCTCACCGGGCAGCAGCGCATCACCCATAGCCTGTTCGGCGGCCTGCAGATCATCCTGCCCGGCGAAGTCGCACCCGCGCATCGCCATGCCGCGGCGGCGCTGCGCTTCATCATCGAGGGCAAGGACGCCTATACCGCCGTCGGCGGCGAGCGCACGATGATGAATCCGGGCGATTTCGTCATCACGCCCTCGATGACCTGGCACGATCACGGCAATATCGGGAAGGTCCCGATGGTGTGGCTCGACGTGCTGGACATGCACCTCGTCAATCTGATGGATGCGAGCTTCCTCGATTTCTATCCCGACGCCACCCATCCCGTGACGCGCCCCGAAGGCGCCGCGGAAGCGGAAGCGGCCTTCAACCTGGTTCCCGACGGCCAGGAATGGACGTCGCAGACGACGCCCATCTTCAACTATCCCTATGCCCGCACGCGCGAGGCGCTGGAAAAGCTGCGCAAGTTCCGCGCGCCCGATCCCTATCACGGGTTCCGGATGAAATACATCAACCCGGTGACCGGCGGGTGGGCGATGCCGACCATTTCGACCTGGATGGCGCTGTTGCCCAAGGGCTTCACGACGCAGCCCTATCGCTCGACCGACAGCACCGGCTTCGTGGTGGTCGAAGGCGAAGGCAAGAGCACGATCGGCGGTCAGACTTTCGAGTGGGGCCCGCGCGACATCTTCGTCGCGCCGAGTTGGCAGTTCCACGAGCATGTCGCGTCGAGCGACGCCGTGATCTTCCAGTTCTCGGACCGCGTGGTGCAGGAAAAGCTCGATTTCTGGCGCGAGCACCGCGGCAACGCGTAGGAAGCGGCGGCAGCGTCCTTCGACTGCGTGCCTTCGGCACTCCGCTCAGGATGAGGAAGATTCTCCAAAACCCCTCATCCTTCGACTGCGTGCCTGCGGCACTCCGCTCAGGATGAGGAAGATTCTCAAAAATCCCTCGTCCTTCGACTGCGCGCTTCGCGCTCCGCTCAGGATGAGGAGGGTTGTCTAAAGTCCCTCATCCTGAGCGGAGCGAAGCGAAGTCGAAGGACGCACTACCGCGTCCCGTGCTGCCGGAACAGCCGCGCGACCAGCTCGTTCGCGGCGACGGCGAGCGCGAACATCACGATCAGGATCGCGTACATCTGCGGCGTTTTGAATTGCGCGTAATACTGCATCATCATGTAGCCGAGGCCGCGGTTCGACATTTTGAGCTCGGCCAAGAGACAGCCGATCAGCGACACGCCGATGCCGATCCGGAGTCCGGTCGCGATCGGCGGCATCAGCGCCGGCAGATAGATCATGCGCACCATCTGCGCCTTCGAGAGGTTGAAGCTGCGCCCGACCCGCAACAGCACCGGATCGACGAGCCGCACGCCCGCGGCGACCGACAGCACCATCGGGAAGAAGCACGAAAGCGTGCCCTGCGCGATCTTCGAGCCGGGTCCCACGCCGAACATCACCAGCATCACCGGCAGGAACACGATCTTGGGCGTCGGCGCGATGTATTGCACATAGCGCTCATAGGCGAGGCTCGCAAAGCGCGAGGCGCCCAGCAACAGGCCCAGCGCCAGTCCCGAGCCGCAGCCGATCACCAGCGAGGCCAGCACCTCCATCAGCGTGAATTCGAGGTTCCAATAGAAATCCGGCCGGACCAGCTGCTGGCCCAACGCGGCGATGATCTTGAACGAGGAGGGCACGACGCCGGCATAAAGCAGGCCCGAGGCCGCCACCGACTCCCACAAGACCCAAAGC
>DATJLY010000137.1:0-6230 GCA_035509095.1 Allostellaceae bacterium
TATCCGTGCCGTGGCGCGCGACGAGCGCGTCACGATAGCGCTCGCGAATCGGGTCTCCGGTGACGTTCGGCGAAAGCAGGCCGCCGCGATAGAATCCGCCCATATAGGAATGGCCTCCGGGCAGACCCACCAGCTCGATGCTTTCCCACTCACGCCGGGTATAGGCATTGCCCAGAAGCTGTTCGCGTGTCTGGCCTCTGTCGAGCGGCGAGCCGGCGGGCGGTGCCTGTTCTGCCGCGACGACGGACGAGGCATGGACGAAGCTTGGATGGAACACGTCGCTCGCGTTTTCGTGGTGCATCTTCCAGTTTGCGCGATATTCGACGCTGAGCGGCGTATCACAAATCTCGATCTCGCCATCGGGCGCCCGGTCGACAAGATTGTCGATCGCGTCGGTCATGGCCCCGAGATGTTGCCGCAAGGACAGGGCCGACGGCGCAAGTTTGGTAAAGACGAAACCGCGATAGCTCTCTACCTCAGCCGCCTTGGCAAGATGGTGCGCCGGATCGTCGAGCGAGAAGTTGTCGGGATAGCTGCGCCGGTGCGGCACGCCTTCAAGCCACCCGTCGCGCCGATAGCTCCACCCGTGATAGGGACAGGTGAAGAAACGCGCGTTGCCACCTGGGGCGGTGCAAAAGCGCGCGCCACGATGGGCGCAGCGATTGTGCAGCACGTGGATTGCGCCACCGTCGTCGCGAACGACGATCGCGTCCCACCGGCCAAGCTTGGTGCGGACAAAGTCGCCCGGCGCCTTTATGGCGCTTTCATGCGCGGCATAGAGCCAAGCACGGCCAAAAATGCGATCGAGCTCAAGCTCGTATATGTCGCGATCGGTATAAAGAAAGCGGTGAACCCGGTCCGGGCCCAGAAGCGCCTGCAGTTCGTCCGCGCTCCATTCTGTCATTGTCCCATCCTTACGGCAGCAACTCTGCAAACACCGCGTGGAGATCGGGTTTCGCTTCGATGCCGACGCCGGGCGCTTCGGGCCGCGATACGTGGCCATCGGCCACAACGCATCCTTCGGGAAATCCGCCCAACGGGGACGTGGGATCGGGCGATGCTTCGTGGCAGCCGAGACCCAAGCCTGCCACGACATTGAGTGCGAACAGATGTCCGGCATGCGGATAGCATCGCGCACGAGACCAACCGTGATCCTCCATCAGATCAAGCATCTTCAAATACTCGACCATGCCATAGCTCAGCGAAATATCCATCTGGAGTATGTCACGATCCGGCCGCAATCCCGCATGCCGCAACAGGTTCCGCGTGTCGGCCGCCGAAAAGATGTTTTCGCCGGTGGCAAGCGGCAGGTCGGTGCCGCGCGCGATCTCCGCGTATAGCGCATAGTCGAGCGGGTCGACCGGTTCCTCGATCCACGCCAATCCCAATTTTTCGAGCGCGGCAACAAAGGTAGCCGCTTCGTCCCGACTCATATCGCCATTGCAATCGACGGCGAGATCGTTCGCCGCGCCAAGAACGCTGATCGCCGCCTCTATGCGCCGTAGATCCTGTGCGAGCGGCAAGCCGCGGCATTTTATCTTGACGCGCCGATAGCCTTGGTCGCGATAGCGGCGCAAGTCTTCACATAGGCGGGCGCGGTCGTCGTCGCTGCGATAATGGCCGCCACTCGCATAAACGGGGATGGGATCGCTGCAAACCGGGCCGCCCCGCCGCTCCGCGAGCACTCGCCAAAGCGGCTTTTCCTCGAGTTTCCCGACAAGGTCCCAAATCGCGGCGTCAACAAGCCCCACGGCGCCAGGTCGTTCGCCATGGCCGCCCTGCTTCTCGTCACGCATGACGATAGACGCAACCTTGAACGGATCGGGCGCGTCTGTCTCGTCGAGATAGTCCTCAGGATCGGCGGTCAGAAGGCGCGGAATGAACCGCTCGCGCAGCAATCCGCCATGTCCATATCGGCCGACCGAATCAAACGCCAACCCGACCACTGGCTTGCCGTGACGGATCAGGTCGGTGACGATGACCAGCGCGCTCGCCGTCATGCCGGAGAAACCGATGCGCGCGTTGCGCATCGACGAGGACAGGGGCACCGTCTTCTCACGAATCTCCGTTATGCGCATCGGTCGTCTGTCGGATGTGGACCTAGCGGGCCTGCGTCCAGTCGTGCTCGGCGATGTCGAAGACGACGCCATTGATGTCTTTGAACTTCGTCTCCGCATCGACGCCGGGATAGCCTTCAGGAATCTTGAAATGGAAGGCGCCACCTTGGTCCGTAATCTTTTTTGCCGTCTTTTCCTCGTCGTCGACGATAAAGCCGATATGGTGAAGGCCCGCCCAATCGGGGCTGTGCATCGCGCCCTTCGTGCCTTCGGGGAAGGCCAGCAAGGTCAGGTTGACGGTGCCATCCGATAGCATGATGGCGTTGCCGATCGGGCTCTCCGCTTCTGCAACGCGGCTCAGCTCCAGGCATTCCTCATAGAATCGGGCGGCCTTTTCGAGATCGGGAACCTGGATCGCGACGTGCCTCAGTTTCGCCATGGATCGGCTCCGAAAAGAGATTTTCCCGGCTCTCTAACAATGGAACTGACCAGCGTCAACGTGACGCGCCGGCGAGCAACGTGCCGATAGCTTTGATATCGAGATCGGCGACGGCTCGTTCCAGCGCGGCAATACCAGGCGCGTCGAGGGCGCGGGCAGCCAGCGCGCGAAACTTTGCCGCGAGCCGCGTCGGGTCGGCGGCCGCTGCGTCACCTTCCGCGGTGACTTCCCGACCATCCCGCAACTCGATCTCCAGCGCCGCTGCGAAGCCCGTAAGCGAGGCATCGGCCGTATAGGCGACGTTGCGCGAGAGCGACAGCACGTCTGTCCGTGTCCAATTGCGTTCCTCGAGCGCCTCGAGCCCGACCGCGCCGTCACAAAGCGCCAAGGCAAGGTTGTAATTGAGGCTCGCGATCGCCTCGACCGGCGAGCCGGGCGCGATTTTCCTGTCTGCGGGCTCGCACACGATGGGGACGGCCCATGGCGCGACGCGGCATCGCACGGTCCGGACATCGCCGGCGGAGATAGCGTGCTCACGGCGCAGGCCAAGCGCGAGGTCGATATATGGCTGGATCACATGCGCGCAGGGGTAATATTTGAACAGCGCCGACTCACCCTCCCAGTCGATGCCGAGTCGGGCATCAACGTCTTCGGGGGGATCGCCGATGAAGGCTTCATAGAGATTGTATCGGCCGTCGAGCGCGCCTATCGGACCGCGAAATCCGTCGCGAGCGAGCTTCGTGGCCAGAATGCCACCAAAGCCGCCCCAACCGAGATGCAGCCACTTCGACCAAGCGCCGTCGGCGGTGAACGCCATGAGCCCGCCGGACATGCTCGCCGCAAGCCCGACCGCGCTTGCCATCGATTCCGGGGCCAACCGCATGAGCCGCCCCGCGACATAAGCTGCGATGATTGGGGCGAAAATGCCCGATGCGTGAAAGCCGCGCCCGTGAAACCGGGTTCCGCCTGCCCCGGCTAGCCGCGCCGCCACTTCATAGCCGCCAACGAGCGCGGCGACTATGTCGTCCGCCGGCGCAGCCAATTCTTCGCCGAGAGCTAGCACCACCGGGACGATGACGCTGCCGGGATGAACCACTGACTGCGGAAACGTATCGTCGAAATCGAGGCAATGGGCGATCACGCCATGTGCCAGCGCCGCCCATTCCGGTTCGACTTTTCCGCCGCCGACCAGGCTTGCGCCGCCACGGGCCGAGCCGGCATGGGCCCGGGCCCGCATGATCCCCGCTTGCGGCGACGCGCTCGATGCCAGCAGCAATCCCACAGTGTCCATCACCCGCATGTTTGCGAGCGCGCGTTGCGGAGTGGGAATGGAGCGCGGCTCAATCCTGCAAAGCCAACGCGCCAGGCGAAGCGATAACGATTCGCTCACCACGCCTCTCGCATCAGCGCTTCGATGTCGGCCGCTTTCATAGGCAGAGGCAGGTTCGCCATCATGTAGTCTCGCGTCGCCTCTTGGGCGACCATCGGCAAATCTTCGGCCGGAATGCCGATTTCGCGCAGCCGCCGCTTCAAGGGGAGCTTCGCGACGAGCGCAGTGACGCGCTCGGCGGCCGCGACGCCGGCATCGTCGGCGCTGCCGGTGCTTCTCCCCCCCAGCGCGTCGAGGAGCAAACGCTGCCGCTCGCCGATCACGGGCAAAAGCCGCCGCATCGCGGGCGCCAGCAGCACGCTGTGTGAGACGCCGTGCTGCAACGCATGGCGCCCGCCGACGACATGGCCCAGCGCGTGAACGATCGAGGCCATCGAATTGATCGTCGCGACGCCGGACATGACGCAAGCAACCTGACACTGAAATCGGGCACCAAGGTCGCCAGGGTCCATGACGGTGCGCGGCAGGTTCTCGTTGAGAAGGCGCAGCGCGTGAAGCGCAAGCCCTTCGGAAAGCGGGTTCCGGTGGCGCGAATAAAGCGCCTCGATGCAGCGCGCGACGGCGGTCATGCCGCTCGCCGCGGTCAGCACCGGGCCCGTCCTGGTCGTCATCGTGGGGTCGAGGATCACGGCGGCAGGGACGAGCGCATCGTCCCAGAACAGCATCTTGTAGCGACGTGCCGTGTCACGGATGCCGGCCGTCGGCATGACCTCGCTGGCCGAGCCATGCGTCGTCGGGATCGCTATATGCGGGATCGTTGCGGATGTGAGAAGCCGCCGCTCCTTCTGTCCCGCTTCATCGTACCGGAGCGTGAAGGGCTCCAAAGCCTCGCCCGACGCGTGCAGGAGCGCTGTGCCCTTGCCGGCGTCGATTGCGCTGCCGCCGCCGATCGTGACGAGCACGTCGGCACCCAGCGAGCGCACCATGCCGGCAATCGTCTCCAACATCGTTAGCGGCGTATGGGATCTCACGCCGTCGAATAGGCCGCAGAAAAGTGGGCCGAGCGATGAACGGACCTGATCGAGCAGCGGGCTCTCCCCAATCGTGCGGCCGCAAATGACCAGTGCGCGTCTTGCGCCAAGCGTGGCGATGATCTCAGGCAGGCGCATGACCGCGCCTTCGCCCATTACCAGGCGCTTTGGCCAATTCTCGGCATAAACGATGCTCATCGTTCGTTCGCCGCCGTCAGATGGCCGCCCCGCATGGTCAGAACCGTGTCCGCGAGTTCATCCAGGAATCTCCGATTCTGCTCGACGCATATGATCGGAAGGCGGCCTTTAAGGCTTTGCAGCACCGACAGTACCTGCCGCACCATGATCGGCGCCAGCCCTTGCGTCGGCTCGTCGAGCATGAGGAGGACGGGATCGACCATCAAGGCGCGTCCGATCGCCAGCATCTGTTGCTCACCGCCGCTGAGCGACCGGCCGAATTGATCGAGCCGCTCGCCGAGACGCGGGAAGATGGCTAGCACTTCGTCGAACCGGCGCGCATAGCCGGTCGCATCGAGCCTGCCGGCGGCCCGGCTCAACTCGAGGTTTTGCCGTACGGTGAGGCCGGTCAGGATCTGCCGTCCCTCCGGGACCAGCACCAGGCCCGCCCGCGCGCGCTCATGGGCGCGCATGGCGCCGAGTTCGCGGCCGTTGAACAGGATGCGCCCCGCCACCGCCGGCAACAAGCCTGAGATCGTTTTGAGGAGGGTGCTTTTGCCCGCGCCGTTCGGGCCGAGGATGCCAAGCGTGCGGCCCTGATCGATGTCGAGCCGCGCATTGCGAAAGACGATCATCGGATGATAGCCGCCGCTTAACCCCTCGACGTTCAGAACGCTCATGCGAGCGCCCCGAAATAGGCTTCGTGAACCCGGGGGTCGCGCAGGATTTCCCGCACCCGACCCATCGCGATGACCCGACCACTGTCGAGCACGATGCCGCGTTCGGCGATCCCGATGACGAATTCCATATTGTGCTCGACGATCACCACGGCCGATCCTCGGCCCCGCAATTGATCGAGAAGCCCGGCGAGGTGCGCCAATTCGTCGCTGGTCAATCCCACCGCCGGTTCGTCCAGAAGAACAAGCGGCGGATCGCCAACGGCGGCTCGCGCAAGGTCGATGAGCTTACGCTGGCCGAGCGGAAGCTCGCGCACCAGTTGATCGGCGAGGCTGCCGAGCCCGAAACTCTCGAGCTGCGCCAGCGCGCGGCCGACGCGTTGCGATTCGTTGAGTGTGGGGTCGATCTGGTCAAGGCGCACCATGACATTTCCGAGCGCGGTGAGGTCTGGCACGAGCCGCGCAACCTGAAACGAGCGTCCGATCAGAGGCGCGCGGTTCGCTATGGCCACCCGGCCA
>DATJLY010000138.1:0-2445 GCA_035509095.1 Allostellaceae bacterium
GCGCCTGTTCCATGGCAAGGACGCCATCCTGTCGGGGCCCGCGGGCGGCATCGTCGGCGCCGTGAGCACCGCCGCCATGGCCGGGTTCGACAAGATCATCGGCTTCGACATGGGCGGCACCTCGACCGACGTGTCGCACTATGCGGGCGAGTTCGAGCGCCGGTTCGAGACCGTGGTCGCGGGCGTGCGCCTCCGGGCGCCGATGCTCTCCATCAACACGGTGGCGGCGGGCGGCGGCTCGATCTGCAGCTTCGATGGCGCCAAATACCGCGTCGGACCGGAATCGGCGGGCGCGCTGCCGGGGCCGGCGTGTTATGGCAACGGCGGTCCGCTCACCGTCACGGACTGCAACGTGATGATCGGGAAATTGCAGCCGCGGTTTTTCCCGCGTGTGTTCGGGCGTTCGGGCGACGAGCCGCTTGATGGGGCCGTGGTCGCGGAGAAATTCGCGGCGCTCGCGGCCGAGATATCCGCCGCCACCGGCGACACGCGCGAGCCCGCCGCGGTGGCGGCGGGGTTCATCGAGATCGCGGTCCAGAACATGGCGAACGCGATCAAGCAGATCTCGATCGAGCGCGGCCACGACGTGACGCAGTACACCCTTGCCTGCTTTGGCGGCGCGGGTGGCCAACATGCATGTCTCGTTGCCGACGCGCTGGGGATGAAGCGCATCTATATCCATCCGCTCGCCGGCGTGCTGTCGGCCTATGGCATGGGGCTTGCCGATTTGCGCACCGTGAAGGAGCGGGCGGTCGAGGCGCCGCTATCGGCGGCGCTGATGCCGGCGCTCGAGGCCCAGTTGGCGCAGCTCGCGGACGAGGGCGCTTCTGAAATGCGCGCGCAAGGGATCGACCCGCGCCGCATCTCGGTCGAGAAGCGCGCGCACGTCAAATATGACGGCACCGACGCGCCGCTGCCGATCGCGTTCGCGACCCACGACGAGATCGCCTCGTCCTTTGCGGCCGCACATCGGCAGCGTTATGGCTTCGTGATGGCGGAAAAGCCGCTCATCGTCGAGGCGGTGTCGGCGGAGACGGTGGGCGCCACCGACGTCGCCGACGACCCGGTGTTCGAGGTTGCCGATCATCCGGGCGACCCCGCGCCCATCGCCACCGTCGAATTGTTCCTCGAGGGCCGGCGCCGCGCCGCACCGGTTTATGACCGCGACGGACTTGATCCGGGCGTGACGGTTGCGGGTCCGGCGATCATCATCGAGGCAACGGCGACGACCTTTGTCGAGCCGGGTTGGCGCGCGCGCATCGACCGGCGGCGCTATCTCGTGCTGGAGCGCGCCGAGGCGCGGCGCGCCCGCGCCGCCATTGGCACGAGCGTCGATCCCGTGATGCTCGAAGTCTTCAACAATCTCTTCATGGCGATCGCCGAACAGATGGGCGTTGCGCTTCAGAACACTGCCTATTCCGTCAATATCAAGGAGCGGCTCGATTTCTCTTGCGCGCTCTTCGACCGCACCGGGTCGCTCATCGCGAACGCGCCGCATCTGCCCGTACATCTCGGTTCCATGGGCGAGAGCGTGCGCACCATCATCCGCTCGCGCGCTCGATCCGCTGACGGGCGCGGGATGAAGCGCGGCGACGTCTATGTGCTGAACGCGCCCTATAATGGCGGCACGCATCTCCCCGACGTGACGGTGATCATGCCGGTCTTCCCTGAAGCAAGCGAGGGACCGGTGCAGTTCTATGTCGCCTCGCGCGGCCACCAGGCGGATATCGGCGGCACTACCCCCGGCTCGATGCCGCCCGACAGCACCAGCGTCGAGGAAGAGGGCGTGCTGATCGACGACTTCCTTCTCGTCGATGCGGGGCGCCTGCGCGAGGACGAGACCGTGGCGCTTTTGCAAAGCGGCCGCTATCCGTCGCGCAACGCGGCGCAAAACCTTGCCGACCTCAAGGCGCAGATCGCGGCCTGCGCCAAGGGCGCCGAGGAACTGCATGGCATGGCGCGGCATTTCGGCAAGGATGTGGTCGAGGCCTATATGCGCCATGTCCAGGACAATGCCGCCGAGCAGGTGCGCCGCGCGCTCGACCGGCTCAAAGACGGGTCCTTCGCCTATGCGATGGATGACGGCGGCGTGGTCCGCGTCAAGGTCGCGATCGACCGCGCGGCGCGGCGCGCCACCATCGATTTCTCCGGCACCAGCGCGCAGCGTCCGACCAACTTCAATGCGCCCACCGCCGTGTGCATGGCGGCGGTGCTTTATGTCTTCCGCACTTTGGTTGACGACGACATCCCGCTGAACGGCGGCTGCCTCGAACCGCTCGACATCGTGATTCCGCCGGGATCGATGCTGAGCCCGCGCTATCCGGCGGCGGTGGTGGGCGGGAACGTCGAGACCTCGCAATGCATCACCGACGCGCTTTATGGCGCGCTCGGCGTGATGGCCGGCGCGCAGGGTACGATGAACAATTTCACCTTCGGCAATGCGCG
>DATJLY010000139.1:0-30762 GCA_035509095.1 Allostellaceae bacterium
GCGGCCCGACATCGACGACCATCACGGCCGCGAACATCTCGTTCAATTTGGTCGATGGAAGCAGATCGATCGATGGAGGCGTGACCGGTGAACAGTCCCTCACGCTCGATGCGGCTGGCGGCTCCATCGGGTTTGGCGGCGCTGTCGGCGCTGCGACGCCTCTCGGCGCGCTCTCGCTAATCGACTCGTCGCTCTATTTGTCTTCCGGCGTGACGACTTCGGGCGGCATCATTTCGGAAGCCGGCTCGACGTTGCTTTCTGGCGCGACCTCTCTCGATACGACGGCTGGCGGCGCGGTTCCGGGCGGTGCCAATGTCACGTTTACCGGCGCGATCGAGGGCCCGGAATCCCTGTCGATCAATGCAGGCACCGCGAGCACCATAACGCTGGGGTCGGACATTGGCGCGCATACCACGCTTGCAGCGCTTACGGCGCTCAGCCTCTTTGATGCGGTCTTGAGCGTGCCCGCAAATTTCTCGATCACGACCGCCGGCGGCGCGGTGACGGAGACGGGCGCGACCATCACGGCCGGCGGCGCCGCCCCGACAAGCTTCTCGGTCGACACGACCAACGCTGGTGCGGTACCAGCCGGCGCCAATATCTTGTTTGGAAGCATAGGCGGTGGTGCTCCGGGCACGCTGACCCTGGCGCTTGACGCAGGAACGGGCGGCACCATCACGCTTTTGGGAGATCTGGGCGCGACCGCCGCGCTGTCGGCGCTGAGCGTCACCGACGCGGCGCTCCAAATCGGGGCCAATGTCAGCGTGACGACCGCGGGGACGCCTTTCGTCGAGACCGGGAAGACGGTTCTGCTCGGCAACAGCGCCGGCGCGACGCTGACGACGATCGATACCACCGATCACGGCGCGCGGGCCGGGGCGGACATCACGTTCGGCGGATCGATCGATGGCGGTACTTCCGGCAAACAATCCCTGACACTCGATGCGGGATCTGCGGCGGTGGCGCTCGGTGGCTCGGTGGGGGCAGCAACGGCACTCGGTTCCGTGACGCTCGACGATGCAACATTGAGGCTCGCCGCAGGGATCGCGATCGATACGGTAGGCGGCGCCGTCATGCAATCCGGCGCGACGATCCTGCTCGACCTACCGCTCGAACCGGCGGTGACAAATGTGACGATCGCGACGGGCGGCGGCAACATCTCGTTCGTCGGCCCGATCGACGGCACCGACGAAGGTGGCCAGGCGTTGACGCTGATCGCGGGGTCCGGCGGCACCATCAGCCTCGATGACAATGTGGGCGCGTCGGTTCCCCTTGGCGGCTTGAGCCTATCCGCCGGCACGATCACTGTCGGCGGATCGCTCTATCAGACGATGGACGGCCCCATCACGATGAACGGAACGGTCAGCTTCATCGCGCCGCTGGTGACGATTGCGTCGGTCATCCCGCCATCCGACGGACTTCCCGCGACGACTGGCGCCAATATCAGCCTCGCATCCGTATCTGGCGTTGCGACGACGCTCACGCTCGATCCGGGAATCGATGCGGCGTCGATCGCGGGCGGCGATCTGTTGCGGATCGCGATCCTCGAAGGAAATGGCAGCAGCCTCACCGACCTCGATGCCGGGACCACCAGTCTCGGTGGGGAAGGAATCGGCACCAACATAACGGTTGGCGGGTTCTCGGGCGTCTTCGCCTCGCAGCACGCCTTCATCCGGCCCGGCGGGCATTGGACGATCAATGCGGGCAACGTGCTCATCACCGATCCGGCGCTGGCCGGCCTCACCAACTCGGTGCTGAGCAATGAGGGCGTCGGTACGGCCATTGCCCTCATGAACCAGATTCAGCAGCTCATCGCCCGCGGCGACACCGGCGAGACCGCGGCGCAGCAAGCCTTCCTGCAATCGCCGGACCGCCCCGACTATGCGCTCGATCCGTTCCGGCAGCGCTATAACATCCTCGGCGTTGACCAGGGGAATGCCGGCGGGTTCGAGGATTTGTCCTACGTCACGGACGGGTTCTGGGAAGGGCTGCTGAAGAAATAGGCCGCCGCTATCGCCCGGCGGAGCGCGATGGTCTAATCTGTCGCCGTCACATGCCTACGCCGCAGCTTCCGATGTTCTTTCGCGAGATCGTGCCGCTTGATGCGAAGCGGCACGGCACGCTGCGTTTGGCGCGCGGCAGCGACTATGGCTTCGCCCGCGAGACCAACGCGGTCCCACTCGCCATCCACGAGCTCGCCGCGGCGGGCGCGGATTATCCGATCGTGTTCGGCGCGGCCGGCGTCACCGGCGTGCTCGCGATCGTGGGGTACCGGGACCGCGAGAATCTTTTTGTCCAAAAGGACGGCACCTGGCGCCGCGGCGCTTATGTCCCGGCTTATGCGCGCAACTATCCTTTCGCCTTCATCGAGGCGCCGGGTGGCCAAACGCTGATGCTGGGCATCGACCCAAAGGCCCCAAGCCTCGGCACCAAGGGCGCGTCCCTCTTCGACGCGAAAAAGGCGAGCGCGACGCTCAACGACGCGATGGAACTGTGCCGCTCGCTCCACCAGTCATTGAAGGAAACCGCCCTGTTCTGCCAGGCGCTCGAGGAGCGGGGGCTGCTTGTCGAAAACCGGGCGGTCATCGAGTTCAAGGAGGGTGGGGCCGCCACGCTCGGCGGATTTCGCGTCATCGATCTGCAAAAATTCGGCGCGCTCGAAGACGCGGTGTTCATCGAATGGCGCAAGCGCGGCTGGCTCGGACCGATCTACGCGCATTTCCATGCCGCCGGGCGCTGGGGGCGGATCGTCGATCTCGCCGCCGGCGCGCGAGCCTAGGAATCGGCGACCGAGGCGCATATCTTTCTTATGGTTCGAGGAGGCTCGCTATGAACCCGTCGCGTTCCGTGTCTCTCCCCTTCGTGTCGGCGACGCTGAACTATTGCGCGCCGATGGCGGAAAAGGTCTTCAACTATACCTACGATCCGCCGCCCGGGATGCCGCGCACCAACGCCGTCCCCGAGCTACGGACCGTCACGATCCACTCGGCACGACCGATCGAGGGCGAGCTGTCGCTCGATGTCGAAGGGTTCGCGCTACAGCCTTGCAAGAGCGCGGTCGCCGATTTCTATGACGAAGACGAATTGGCGCGCGTCTATTATCCCGAGGCGGAGGCGATTGTCGCCGCGGCGACCGGCGCAAACCGGGTCAAGGTTTTCGATCACACGGTACGCCGCCGCGACTGGGACGGTCAGGATAAGACGCCAGGCGTGCAGCGCGGCCCCGTGATGCGCGTCCATAACGACTTTACCGAGCTTTCCGGGCCGCAACGCGTGCGCGACCTTATGGGGGGCGAGGCCGAAGCGCTCCTGAAGCGCCGCTTCGCCTTCATCAATGTGTGGCGTCCGATCCGCGGGCCGCTCCTCGACCACCCGCTGGCGCTGTGCGACGCCGGGAGTACCGAGCCGAGCGATTTCGTCGGTTCCGAGCAACGCTATCGCGACCGCACGGGCGAGATCTATGTCGTGCGCTATAACCCGTCGCATCGCTGGTTCTATGTGCCGGCCATGAGCAAGGACGAGACGGTGCTTATCAAATGCTATGATTCCGAGCGCGACGTGGCCCGGTTCGTCGCGCATACGGCCTTCACCGATCCGACCACGCCCAAGGATGCTCCCCCGCGCGAGAGCATCGAAATCCGCACGGTGGCTTTTTTCGCATGATCGCTCGCCTCGGACCCCGCCGTCGTCTCGACCCGAGTTCCAATGCGGGCTTCACGCTGGTCGAGCTCCTTGTGGTGCTGGCGATCCTCGGCCTTCTGATCGGCATCGCCGTGCCCCAGCTCTTCAAATATTTCTCGCGGGCGAAGGAGGACGCGGCAAAGATCCAGATCCAGACGATCGCCTCCGGGCTCGATCTTTTCCTTCTCGATGTCGGCCGCTACCCGACCGACCAGGAAGGATTGAAGGCGTTGGTCGAGCCGCCGCCCAATCTCGCGAACTGGGCCGGCCCCTATGTAAGCCAGGCGAGCATCCTCACCGATCCGTGGGGCCGCGCTTACGTCTATCACGTGCCGGGCCGCAATCGCGGCACCGCCTATGACCTCTATACGCTCGGTCCCGATGGCGACGCGACCGGTCCGCCGCCGACATCGGCGTCCAATTAGCGCGGAGCGGCGCTACTCGTTGCAAGGGCCGGGGAGGTATTTCTCGGTATAAAGGGTCGACATGTCCGGCTCCTTGTCCAGGAGGCCGATCTCGACATAAGACCGCCTCAGCACGGCGAGCGCCTTGGGATCGAAGCAGCCGTTGGTCGAAAGAACCGGCATGACCTCGGCATAGGTACGGTCGGCGAGATGCTCGCTGACGCCCATGACTTTAGCGGTGATTTGGTCGGTCTCTTGCCGGTTCGCGCGCATGAAGGCGATCGTCTCGAACCAGGCGGCAAGGAAGCGCCGCACGGCGTCGGGATCGCGCGCGAGGATCGCGTTGCTGGCATGGATCACATGCATGTGAAAGGCGGGCGCGATCAATCCGAACTTGAGCAGAAGTCGGACCTGGCCTTCCTCCTCGAGCTTGTAGGCGGCGGTCAGGTCCATCACCATGCTGTCGGTCTGATGGGTCTTGAGCGCCGCAAGCTGCGCCTGGTTTCCGCCAAGGGACAGCACATTGATGCCGTTCTCGCCCCAGCCTTCTTGCCGCGACAGCTCGTGCGCCAGCCAATTGGTGAGCGACCCCGCGCTCGTCACGCTGATCGTCCGGCCCTTCATGTCGGCGGGCGACTTGATCGGCGAGTCCGACAAGGTGACCAGCACCATCATGTTGGGCGCACCGGCCATCGCCGCGACCGATTTGGCGGGCGAGCCCTTGGCAATGAAGGCCATATCCGGTCCCGAGGCGAGCGCGATGTCGATGTCGCCCGACGCAATGGCCTGATGCACCTTGGTGGCGCCGTCGAAGTTCGAGACCTTGAGCTCGAGGCCGCGCTTCTGGAAGAAGCCTTCCGCCAGCCCGACATCGACCGGCGCGAACGAAAAGGATTGCGGGCCGCCTTTGGCGACGTTGAGCGTTTCGGCGTGGGCGGCGACGGCGGTGAAAGCCATCGCCGCGCAAATCAAGAAGCGCCGGAGAAACATGGCTCAACCCTTCGCGCTGCGCGTCTTGCGCTGTGATCTTGTCGCCTTCGCCTGTCGCGACGGCGCTTCCTTGGGTGGCGTCGGCGCCTCAGCGGCGTGCGCGGCGAGGCTCGCGACGCCCTGAATCTGCAAGGTCCAGTAGACTTCTTCCTTGTAAAGGCGCTCGGCGTGGCTGGCGAAACGCTGCTCGTTCAGGCGCTGACCATGGCGGCGCGCGGAATCGCTCAAGTGAGTTGCGAGCTTTCGCCCTGTCTCTGCCTGGCGGACGAACTGCCGCAGCCACGTCTCATATTCGCCCGCCCGCACGAACGGCCCAACCGCCACCCCGATCTCGGACGTGGCCATCTCGCCCCCTTGGGGAGGGACCCTCCCTATTGCTGCACCTCGTCGCGCAAGATCTCGAGACGGCGCAAAATCTCGCGATCGGTGATCTGGAACAGCCGCGCCGGCTTCGTCGCGTGATGGCTGATCCATTGCCCGTGCGGAAGCGAGAACACGTCCTTCGGTCCCCACGTCACGGTCTCGTCGCCAACCCGGGTGCGTCCTTCGCCTTCCTTGACGACGCAGACGCAATTGCTGTTGGTCTTATAGGCCTTGGTGTCCTTGCCGGCGGCAAGGCCCAGGAGATAGCAGTCGATGGTCGAAAAGATCGAACCGCCCGTTACCGGGTTGGTGTAGCGCAGCCGGCGCGAGCCGTCGGCCGCCGGCGGAATCGCCTCGAGCGCCCGGACGGCCGCGTCCCACGGATACCGGAACATCGGCGAATAGGTCTGTTTCGTCGTCGGCGTGTCCGGCGTGAAGCCGGGCTCGAAGGCGCTATCGGGCGGAAGCGCGGTCAGGTTGCGCGCCGGGCCGGGTTCGTACTCTCCGGTCTCGAGATGGGTGTGCATCGGGACGTCCAGCACGTCGACCCACACGGCGCGTTCCTTCCCGGAATGTTGATGCTGATGCCAAGTCCAGCCGGGCGTCAGGATCATGTCGCCGGGCAGCATCGCGCATTCCTTGCCTTCGACCGTGGTGGTCGCGCCGTCGCCCTCGAGCGCGAATCTCAGCGCATGCATCGCGTGACGATGCGGCCGCGCCTTTTCACCGGGCATCAGCACCTGGAGATTGACGGTAAGGTTGATGGCCGCCCCGTCGCGCCCAGTGCCCTCGAAAGACGGATGGCGCAGGATCAGCACGCGGCGCTCCGCATTGTTCATGTCGGTCTGCTGCACCGCCTCGTCGATCAGCGGGTTCATCGCGTCCCATTGCCAGATGTGCGGCGATGCCGGCGGATTGTTATGCCGACCTTCCCGCTCCCACAGCGCCAGAACGCTCGCATCCGCCATCTTTTTGTGGAATTCGTCCATCGCCCGATCCTCACGCCCCTGAAGTCCCGCCTCGATAGAGGCATTGTCCCGCGTCCCGATGCCGGGCGCAATGGGCGGGACGGCGCGGCGGGACCGGGGCTAGGCGCCGAAAATGCCGAGCGGACCCTTGTCGACATAGCCGGGGAAGATGCGGTCCGCGGGCGCGGCTCCCCGATGCCGCAGGATCTCGGTTAATATTTGGCGGTAGTCGGTGGCGACGGCGAGGTCGACGCCTTCGTCCAGCTGCGCATTCGCAAGGCCCGGCCAGCGCCCAAAGAAGCGGCCACCTTTGACGCGCCCGCCCAGGACCATCATCACCCCGGCCCGACCATGGTCCGTGCCCAGGCTCCGGTTCGAGCGCAAGCGGCGGCCGAACTCGCTGATGGTCACGAGGACCATGCGGTCGTGATAGCGCGCCGTGTCGTTCCAAAACGCCGCGATCCCGTTCGACAGGTGCGTCACGCCGGTCTTGAAGCGGCCGGGCTGATATTCATGCATGTCCCAGCCGCCGATATCGACGGTCGCGATGTCGACGCCAAGCTCCATCTTGATGAGCTGTGCCAAGGTCCTCAGCGGCCGGCCGAATTCCGCCGCGCTGTCATAGGGGGCCGCGGCATCCGGATGATAGGGGATCACGGCGCCTTTGGGATCCCGCGGCACCGCGGCATCGATCGTCGCCATTGCCGAAAGCGCCGAGCGTCCGGCCTCGCTCACGGGATCTTTTCCGGTCGCGTAAAGCCGGGTCAGGACCTCGCGCGCTTGCGGACCGCCGGCGGGCGCGAGGCCACCCGAAAGGTCGGCAACCGCAAGCGCATCGGGCCACTCCGCGAGCTCGCCGCTGACGGCGCCGGCGGCCGAGACCGCGGCGATTGGACCGGTCGAAGCCGGGTCGGCCCGAAGATAGCGAGTGAGCCACCCGTCGCGGAGGCGCGACAGGCTTGCCCCGTCGGCGACGCCGCGCTCGATCATGTCGGTCGCGACGAAATGGCTGCGCGTGCCGTCCGTGAGCCCGGCCGCGTGGATGATCGCCAGCGCGCCACTTTTGTAGAGCTCGGCAAGCCCTCCGGCGGCGGGATGCAGCCGGAAATCGATCGTCCCGTCGGGACCGTTGGCGAGCGCATAGCCCGCCTCCGAACCGTCCGCGGCCACGCGGAGCTCGCTTGTCCGCGTGGCGATGAAGTCCGGGTCCGTCGCGGGAGAAACGAGATTGAGGCCGTCGGCGCCGCCGCGCAGATGCACGACCACAAGCAACGGCCGCTCGCGCGTCGGCGCGGCAAAGGAACGAACCGTCAGGCCCGGCGCCGATGCGACGATCGCCCCGGCGGCGGCGCTCTTCAGAAGGGTACGGCGCGACAGCGGCATGGCCGGTCCCTCAGCAGCTTTGAAACGCGGGCGACATCGCCGCGTACGCCGCGACGAGGCCGAGGCGCTTTTCCGCGTCCGGGGTAAAACGCGGCCCCAGCCGGTCGTCGGGCGCAGCACCGATCCCGCCCAGGATGGCGGCGACCGGGCCTGGGCTCGGTTGGCCGGTGAGTGTCGCGACCCAGAACGCGGCGGCATCGCCGAGCGTCTCGACCGACGCGGGCATGACCGCATCGGGGATCCAAAGACCGGTGCCCCATTGGTTCTGGGTGAGCGCAAACGCGAGTTGCCACCGGACCCGCATCGCGCCGGTGCCAATGAAATGATCGCGCTCGTCGGGGAGGCCGGTCGGATCGGGATAGCCGTAAAGACGCTCCCCTGCCGCGGCGAGGTTGTTGATGAGGGGTTCGGTCGGCGTGATGTCGAGGGCGGTCGCGCGCGCAAACGCCGCGACCAGTGCGAGGGGCCGGCGGATTTTCGCGCCGTCCGACTGCGCGAATTCCGATGACAGCACGATGGCGCGCACGACCTTTGCGATCTGGTCCGGCGCGTGCAGATTCTGGCTCCAGACCGATACGGCCGCGGCGACGAGGCGAGGCGGAGGATCGTCAGCCACCAGGCGCTGCACGAGCTTGCGGCAGATGAAGCGCGCCGTCGCGGGATGTGCGGCGACCAGATCGAGGACCCGCCTGCCATCGGCCATCGCCGGCTGGAACTCGTTGAAGTCGGTCGCGAGCACGCGCTTCTGATAGCCGTCGTGCCAGCTCTCGACATAGGCGAAGCGGCCGGTCGCCGGCAGCTTGCGGCCGCCATCGATGGGCGTGCCGTCCGCGACAGTCCAGCCGGTGAAAGCGCGCGCCGACTCGTAGACGTCCTCGTCGATATAGCCGACCGGATGGCCTTTGAGCGCGCCCGGCACTTCGCGCCAGCGATCATATTTGTCGTTGAGATAGGCATCGCGGCCCAACGTATGGAGCTCGAACAGCTCGCGGCCGTAATTCTCGTTGGCGGCGCCCGCGCGCGAAGACCGGTTGCTGAGATAGTAAAGCATCGCGGTCGAGGTCGCGACCGCCTCCAGCATGTGGCGGAAATTGCCGAAGCAATTGGGCCTGATCACGTCGCGGTCGTAGGTCGGCAAGGCAACCGCGACGGGCTCGGCGCTCCACGCATCGACATTGAAATGGTCGTGCCAGAAGCGGCACAGGATTTCGCGCAGCTGATAACGGCTGTGGACCGCGCGAATGATCGTCGCCGAGATCATGTCGAGCAGCGGCCGCCGCCGCTCCTGCGGCGCGTATTTGTCCCGCTCGGCGATGAGGGGCCATAGCGTGTCGATCGGTTCGTCGAGCGTGGCGAGCGGCCGCATCTCGTCCGTGGCCACCCAGCCCTGGTTCTTGCTCGCGTCGCCGGCAGGATAGTTTATCCGCAACCGCGCACGGGACAGCGCCGCGGCCGTTTCGGCATCGTCGCCTTGTGGCGGCTTGAGCTGTTGGTCAAGCCAATCGGCGAGCCCCAAGCGCTCAAATGCGATGACGTCGCCCTCTTTCGGGCCATAGCCAAGACGCGACAGAACGAAAAAGGGTGAGACGGAAACGGTACCGGCGTCGATTTCGGCCATTGGAGCGCCTCGTCTCGATCCACCTACCTTTCCGTTATAGGCAGGGGAAGGCGACGCCATCCTTCATCGCGGCTAATGCGCGAGAAGCACCGGCAGCAGGCTGTGGCCGACGATCTGATGGGTCGCGCCGCCGAACAACGTTTCGCGCCACGGACGGTGGCCGAAGGCGCCCATCACGAGCAGGTCGGCGCCGGCGTCTCGCGCTTCGGCCAGCAATTGCTCGCCCGCATTGACGCCCTCCACGGGCAGGATCTGGTGATGCCGCGCCGTGACGCCGTGGCAGGCGAGATAGGCGATCAGTTCCTTCGGATCGTTCTCGTCGTCACTCTCGCCGATGGTGATCACGTGAACGGCCTTCGCCTTTTCCAGAAGCGGCAGCGAGGCCGTGATCGCATGCACGGCCTCGGGCGAGCCGTTCCAGCCAACCGCAATCACCTCGCCGATCGCCGCGGGCGGCTTCGCGGGAGCGAGAAGGACCGGCCGGCCCGACAACGTCAAGGTCTCTTCGATCGTGTCGGAATAAGGGTGGCTCACGACCCGTTCGGAACGGCCAAGGATGACGGTATCGAAGAAGCGGGCGCGGTCTGCGATCAGCTTCGGTGCGTATCCCGATTCCTCGTGCCAGGATGCGTCCGTGCCCATTTTCAGCCCGTGGCGCGTCACCGCCGCCGCGAACGAAGCGGCGGTCTTCTTGGCGAAGGCATCGGCGTCGGCGGCAATCTTGTCGATCCAATCGGCCGCGATCGGCATGGTGAACCCGTCCGCCGCGTAGCTGACGATTTGGGTGGGATCGGTCTTGACGTGGAGCGCCTCGAGACGCGCGCCCACACGCTGCGCCATGCGGCAGGCGATCTCGACGGCGCCATCGCTGGCGCTGCCGCCGCTGACGCAAACAAGGATACGTTTCGTGGCCATGTCTTCCTCCTCATAGGAGATGCCGTGACGGGCCTACCCGGTCTGAAAGTCGCCGGGCTGCGGCGGGGCGATCGGTTTGAACAGGTTCCGGTCCGGCTTCAGATCGAGAAGCGGCGTTCCATCGAGACAATCGAGGCCCCGCACCGACAACACCCGGCCTTGGCGCGAGACCAAAGTGGCGATCGACGTGCCGATCGGGTTGGGCCGCGCGGGCGAGCGGATCGCAAACGTGCCGCGCGTCGTGCCGTCATTGGCGGGGCTTTGCCGCACCAGGTCGCGGCGGGATTCGTGCAGCCAATAAAGCACCTCGATCCGCTCGAACGCTTCGATCCCGTCGAGTGCCGCCTCCCACAGCTCGTTCACCTCGATGCGGCAGAGCGGTCCGTCCTGCCGGCCTTGGCGCGGCGTCTCGAGACGCGAGGTCCAGGGCGTGCGGATGATCCCGATGAAGACGAGACCCGCATCGCCAGGCGAGGGCGCGTCGACCGCGACCTCGTTCTCGCGGATCTCGTTGAGCCGCACCATGGCGGAAGCTACGCGACCGGCAGCTTGGCGACCGCTTTGGCGCGCCATTCCTCGATCGGCTGAAAGCGCGGATTCTCGCGGTTCTGCTCGATCGTCATCTCTTTGATCTCGTTTTCGGACAGGGTGAGATCGACGGGCCCCGCCATCGGTTGCCCGCAATACCACGGCAGGTCCCATCGGAACTCGATCCGCGTGCCTTCGGGATCGAGCGAATAGACCGACAGCCACGAGCCGTGAGTGATGGTATTGAGACCGGAGACGCCCAGCTCGCCAAGCATCTTGTGACGCGCCTGCAACGCTTTGTAGGTGTCGAGGCGGAAGCACACGTGGTCGAGCGCGCCGGCGCCGGGCGCGCCTTCGCGTCCGCTCATGAGGGCGAGCTGGTGGTGTTCGGCCTCGGGGTCGAGGGTGAGAAAGCAGATGTCGCTGCCCCGGATCCGCCCGATGTCCGAGACCTGAAACCCCAGCACGTTGGTGTAATGCTCCAGCATCTTCGCGAAGTTGAAGCATTTGATGACCGCATGAGAGATGACCGGCCTGCCGTTCGCCATGATCCGTTGCCTTTCGCGAGCGCCCGTTGACGAAATGCTATCGGGCCCGGATACGCCGGGCAAGCCTGCGGCGGCCGGCCCGGATTTCGCGACAATTGATAATCGCCGCGCCGCGTCCCGTTCTCCTTTTCCTTGAACCAAACGACGCAAGCGACTGTATACTATTAGCGTACACATGTCAAGGGGGATCGAGCCCGTTGACCTGTCTGGGACCCGTTCATACAATCACGACCGCGCCGAGAGGAGGCTCGTTCATGCACATCATCGATTCGCACTTCCATTGGTGGCCACGGGCGGTCTGGAACGAGCTCTGCAAGCGCAAGGATTTCCCGAACGCGAAGGTCGCGCCGGCAAAGAACGGCTATAACTTCTTCCGCAAGGACGACCCCGAGCCTTTCCTCGGCGGCGGGTCCGAGTGGTTCGACCTCGACGCCCAGCTTCAGCATATGGACGGGCTTGGCCACGATATCGACGTGGTGTGCTCGATCGGCCCGTTCTCGGTGGTGTTCTCCGAGCTTCCGAAGGCCGAAGGCCGCGACCTCGCGATGCTGTGGAACGAGGAGATGGCCGGCGCGCAGAAGAAACATCCCGGCCGCGTTTGGGCGAGCGCGGCGGTGCCGCTGGTCGATACCCAGACCGCGCTCGACGTGGTGGATCACGCGATCAACAAATTGGGCCTCATGGGCGTCAACCTGCCGGGCAGCGTCGGCGCCGATCCGCGCATCGATCACGAGCGGCTCGAGCCGTTCTATGACCGGGTCGAGAAGCTGGGCGTGCCGCTGTTCCTCCATCCGACCGATGCCGTGTTCCAGGACATGCTGGTCGACGGCTATGGCGGCGCGCTGTTCCTCAGCCTCGGCCGCGTGGTCGAGGTCTCGGTCGCGGCGATGCGCCTCGTATTCTCCGGCATCATGGAGCGTCACCCGAACCTGAAGCTGGTGATGTCGCATACCGGCGGCGCGCTCCCCTATCAGGCCGGCCGCATGGACAAGAACGGCAAGGCCGCGAAGCTGCCGCATCCGCCCAGCAGCTACATCAAGCGCATGTTTACCGACACGGTGTCGCCGCACACCGCCGGCATGAAGTTCGCGATCGAGTTCTATGGCGTCGATCACGTGATGTACGGCACCGACTATCCGTGTTGGGACCCGGCCGCGGCGCTCAAGTTCTTCGGCGAGATCGGCCTGTCCAAGGCGGATCAGCAGAAGATCTTCTACGACAACGCGCGCCGCATCCTGGGCCTCAAGGACCCGGTGCCGACAAAGCAGCGCGAGGCCGTACCGGCCTGAGCCGGCCCGTTCGCGCGATGCCGTAGCCAAAGGTCGGCGGACCGGCCATGGAATTCGGCATGTTCCACGAGTTCCCGACCCTTGGCGAGCGCTCGCACGGCGACGCGTTTCACGAGGCGATGGAGCAGGTCGACAGCGCCGAGCGCTGGGGCCTCGACGCGATGTGGCTCGCCGAGCTGCATTTCGCGCCCGACCGCTCGGTGCTCGCGGCGCCCCTCACCATCGCCGCCGGGATCGCCGCCCGCACCAGCCGCATGAAGATCGGCATCGCGGTGCAGGTGCTGCCGCTGGGCCATCCGCTGCGGCTTGCCGAAGAAGCCGCCACCGTCGATCAACTGAGTCGTGGCCGCTTGATCTTCGGCGTGGGGCGAAGCGGCGTCGTCCGCTCTTACGACGCCATGGGCGTGCCCTATCTCGAAAGCCGCGAGCGGTTTGCCGAAGCACTCGAGGTGATCGTCGGCGCCTGGACCCAGGAGCGCTTCTCGCACGAGGGCAAGTATTATCGCTTCAAGGACGTGAGCCTGGTGCCGCGCCCTTATCAACAGCCGCATCCGCCGATCCGCATGGCCGCCAGCACCGGCGACACCTATGCGATGATCGGCCGGATGGGGCTGCCGATGCTGCTTTCCGCGCGCCACGTGAACTGGGACGAGCTCGCGGAGCAGATACGCCAATACCGCGCCGCGTGGACGGAGTCGGACCGGCCGGGCAAAGGCTCGGTGTTCGTTTCGGTGCCGACCCATCTTGCGGCAAGCGAAGGCGCGGCGCGCGATGAGGCAGAAGAGAGCGTCATGGGCTTCTACCGCTACCAGGCGCGGCTCCTGGCGGATTCCGTCGCGCGTGCCGGATCGGTCGCGGGCGAGCGGGCGGCGCGCGCCGAGCGCCTGCGCACCATGACCTACGACCAGGCGATCCGCGGCCACACGCTGGTCGGCACGCCCGGCACGGTGTCGGCGCGCCTCAAGGAGCTCGATGACGAGCTTGCGCTCGACGGCATCATGGCCGAGCTCAATTGCGGCGGCAAAATCCCTCATCGGCGGGTGATGAGCTCGCTGCGGCTCCTGTGCGAAGACGTGCAGCCGCGCTTCCGCTCGGGTTGAGGGATTTTAGAGAACCTTCCTCATCCTGAGCGGAGCGAAGCGAAGTCGAAGGACGCTTGATGCTTCCGTGCGTCCTTCGACTGCGCGCCATTGGCGCTCCGCTCAGGATGAGGAAGGATTGGTCCTCATCCTGAGCGAAGCGAAGCGAAGTCGAAGGACGCTTGGTGCCTCCGTGCGTCCTTCGACTGCGCGCTTCGCGCTCCGCTCAGGATGAGGACCTTTCTTTGATGGCAATCAAACCCTTCCTCATCCTGAGCGAAGCGAAGCGAAGTCGAAGGACGCTTGGTGCTTCCTTGCGCCCTTCGACTGCGCGCTTCGCGCTCCGCTCAGGATGAGGACCACTTCTTTGATGGCAATCAAACCCTTCCTCATCCTGAGCGGAGCGAAGCGAAGTCGAAGGACGCTTCACGCGTCAGAGGCCCAGGAGCAGCAGCCCCAGAGCGATCGCGCCGGCGGCCCAGCAGTAATAGGCAAAGGGATCGAGCGCATCGAAATCGTGGCGCCGGAAATAGCGCATCAGGAATGCGACGCTGGCCCAGGCGGTGATCCCTGCGACGATCCCGGCGACCCAGGTCACGCTGCCGATCCCTTCGTGCGCATGGAGGATCTTCGGCACTTCCAGCACCGCCGCGCCGGCGATCACCGGCGTCGCGATCAGGAACGAGAAATGCGCGGCCTCGCGGTGTTGGAACCCGAACAGAAGCGCGCCCACCATGGTCGTGCCCGACCGCGAGATGCCGGGGATCAGCGCGGCGCTTTGCCATAGGCCGATCACGAGCGCCTCGACCCAGCTCATGTCGGCCAGATTGCGGTCACCGGCCCGGCTCCGCAACCGCTCGCCCGCGAACAGCACGAACCCGTTGACGATGAGGAAGGCGGCCGCCACGACCGGCGTCCCGAACAAGGTGCGGAACAATTTCTCCAGCACGAAGCCCAGGATCACCGCGGGGATCGTCGCCACCACGATGAGGCCGATGATGCGCCAGTTCTGCCGCCGCTGGTCGGGCTCCCCCAATCCCACGAACGTGCCGGCGAGCAACAGCCAGTCGCGCCAGAAATAAGCGAGCAGCGCCGCCGCCGTGCCGATATGCAGCACGACCAGGAACGGAAGATAGGACGGCGCCTGCTGGTCGATGTTCCAGCCGACGAGCCGGGGGAGCACCACCGCGTGGCCGAGGCTGCTTACCGGGAACAGCTCGGTGACGCCTTGGAGAATGGCGGTCAGAATCGCTTGCAGCGCGGTCATCTGAGGGAAAGACCTCCGGGTCGGCGGGCGCGCGTCACAGCGAGGGTGGACCAGCCATCCACCACGACCCGCGAGGCAAGGGGAAGCCGCACACGCCGGTGCGCGGCAAGGACAATGGGCTCCTGCCGCGGCAGGATGCCCGACAGCACGGCGACGCCGTTCTGGTCCAGCACGCGGGCAAGGTCGCGCGCCATCGCGGCGAGCGGCCGCGCCAGGATATTGGCCAGCACGAGATCGAACGGCGCGCGCCGGCGCAGCGCGCGCACGCGGTACGTCCCGGCGCGGCCCGGCTTCAGGGCGCCGGCGACGCCGTTGGCGCGGGCGTTGATCCGCGCGACGCGCACCGCCTCGGCCTCGATGTCGAAGGCGGCGACGCGCCCGTGCCAGGTCTTGAGCGCAGCGATGGCGAGAATGCCGGTGCCGGTCCCCATGTCGAGAACGCGCCGGCGTCGCCCGCGCCGGGCCAACGCCTCCATCACTTTGAGGCATCCCCGCGTCGACGCATGCTCGCCGGTGCCGAACGCGGTCGCGGCATCGATCTCCAAGGCGATGTGTCCCGCCGGCGCGCGGGCGTGCCCGTGCGAGCCGTGGATGTAATACCGCCCGGCGGAAATGGGCTGAAAGCTTTCGCGGTTCTCCTTGAGCCAGTCGCGGGGCGGCAGCCGCTCGATGGTGAGCGCGGGCGCGGGCGTCGCGCCGATGAAGGCCAGCTCGAGCCGTGCCTCGAGCGCGCCGCGCGCCGGCGCTTCGAGGCTCAGCCCCTCGACGAGATACTCCGCGCCGGCCTCGAAGACGCTGACGGACGACAGCGCCGGTTCGAGCGCGAGGAAGGCCGCCTCGGCACCCGCGGCGTCGGCCACGACACAAGCGACGCGCCACAGAATCCGGTCCATCAGGTCTTCTCGACGAAGCTGTCGATGACCATCTTGTCGCCGGCCTTGTCGAATGCGATGGCGAGCTTGTTGCCTTCGGCGGAGCGTACCGTGCCGTGGCCGAATTTCTGGTGGAAGATGCGGTCGCCCGTGGTGAAGCCTCCCGGGCTCGTCCGCCGGGGCGGCGCCGGAGCCAACGCGGCGGCCCGGTTCGAGAGCGCCATCCGCACCGCTTCGAGCCGCGGCCGCGCCACGACGTGCCAATCCCCGCCGAATCCGTCGCCGTGCGGATAAAGGCCGGGCTCGTTCCGTTGCTCGGCATGCTCGGTCGGAAGCTCGCCGAGGAAGCGCGACGGCAGGGTCGGCTGCCATTGGCCATGGATCTGGCGCACCGCGGCATAGGACACGAACACGCGCCGGCGCGCGCGCGTGAGGCCGACATAGGCGAGCCGGCGCTCTTCCTCGAGCCCTTTGAGCCCGTGCTCTTCCATCGATCGCTGGCCTGGGAAAAGCCCTTCCTCCCAGCCCGGCAGGAACACGTGATCGAATTCGAGCCCCTTGGCGCTGTGCAACGTCATCAAGCTGACCATGTCGCCGCCGGCGCCTGCATTCGTCTCCATCACCAGGCTGACATGCTCGAGAAATCCGCCGAGATTTTCGAACTCGGCCATCGCCGTGACCAGCTCCTTCAAATTTTCGAGCCGGCCCGGGGCTTCCGGCGACTTGTCCTGCTGCAACATCGCCGTGTAGCCCGATTCATCGAGCACGAGCCCCGCAAGGTCCGGATGCGGCATGGCCTGGGCCTCGTTGCGCCACCGCGCCAGCGTCATCAGGAAATCGCCGACCGCCCGGCGCGCGCCGGATTTCAGCTCGTCGGTGGTGATGAGGCGTTCGGCGGCCTGGGAGAGCGGGATGCGCTCCGCCCGCGCCAAGAGATGCAAGGTGCGCAGCGTGGTGGCGCCGATGCCGCGGCGCGGCACATTGATGACACGCTCGAAGGCAAGATCGTCGGCCGGCTGATGGATGAGGCGCAGATAGGCAAGCGCGTCGCGGATTTCCTGGCGCTCGTAAAAGCGTGGGCCGCCGATGACGCGATAAGGGAGGCCGAGGGTCAGGAAACGCTCCTCGAATTCGCGGGTCTGGAACCCGGCTCGCACCAGGATCGCGACGCCCGACAGCGCTTCGCCCTGACGCTGCAGCGTCTCGATCTCGTCGCCGGCCCAGCGCGCCTCTTCGATGCCGTCGCGCAGGCCGCGCACGATGATGCGCTCGCCGCCGGCGCTGTCGGTCCACAATGTCTTGCCGAGCCGGCCCTCGTTCTTGGCGATGAGCCCCGATGCCGCCGCGAGGATATGCGTCGTCGAGCGATAGTTCTGTTCCAGCCGGATGATCGCGGCGCCGGGAAAGTCGGTCTCGAAGCGGAGGATGTTGCCGATCTCGGCACCGCGCCAGCTATAGATCGACTGGTCGTCGTCGCCGACGCAGCACAGATTGCCGTGGCGCTGCGCCAAGAGCCGCAGCCACAGATATTGCGCGACGTTGGTGTCTTGGTACTCGTCGACGAGGAGATAGCGGAACCGCTCGTGATACTGCACGAGAATCGCGGGATTCGCCTGGAACAGCGTCAGGTTGTGGAGCAGCAGGTCGCCGAAATCGACCGCATTGAGCGTCAGAAGCCGCTCCTGATAAAGGCGATAAAGCGCCAGGGCGCGCCCTTCGATCCCGTCGCCGCGCTCGGATTTCGGGACCTTGTCCGGCGACAAGCCGCGATCCTTCCAGCGCTCGATCGTCGCGTGAAGGAGTCGCGGCGGCGCGGTGCGCTCGTCGATCTTCTCCGCCTCGGCGAGCTGCTTGACGAGGCGAAGCTGGTCGTCGGCGTCGACGATCGTGAAGTTCGATTTGAGCCCGACCGCTTCGGCATGGCGGCGCAGGATCCGCGCGGCGATCGCGTGGAACGTCCCAAGCCAGACGCCGTCGCTCGCCGCGGCGCCGATCATCCGCTCGAGCCGCTCGCGCATCTCGGCCGCCGCCTTGTTGGTGAAGGTGACGGCGACGATCTGCGACGGGAACGCGCGGCGCGTGGCGAGAATGTGGGCAAGCCGCGTGGTCAGGACCCGGGTCTTGCCGGTGCCGGCGCCGGCGAGGACCAGCACCGGACCGTCGAGCGCCAGGACCGCGGCGCGCTGTGCCTCGTTGAGGCCGGCGAGATAGGGCGCGCCGAGATCGCTCGAAACATCGGAGGGAAGCATTCTGTGTGATCTATAGCACTCCCGCGCGAAGATCGCATGGGGCCTTCGACCGATTGATGCGACCGGGAAGGGTTGGTTTTATGATACCGCTTCCGTCCCCCTGCTTCCCGCAGCATCGCCGCCCGTGCACGCCGCTGTCATCATTCTGGTCTTCGTCGCAACCTATCTGGGCATGGCGGCGGGGCGGTTGCCGTGGCTCAGGGTGGACCGCACGGGCATCGCGCTCTTGGGCGTCATCGCGCTCCTGGCGAGCGAGGCCACCACGCTCGACGATCTGGGCGCCGACATCGACACCTCGACCCTGGTGCTGCTCTTCGCGCTGATGATCGTATCGGCGCAGTTCGTCGAGACCGGCTTTTATGATCGCTGCGCCGAATGGATCGTCGCGCGGAATCGCAGCCCGGCGCTGCTCCTCGCGACGACGATCGGCGTCTGTGGCGCATTGTCGGCGCTGCTCGCGAACGACATCCTGGTCGTTGCCTTGGCGCCGCTGCTGATCGCCGGCGCGCGCGCCAAGGGACTCGATCCGCGCCCGTTCCTGATCGCCCTTTGCGGCGCGAGCAACGCCGGCTCCGCGGCGACGCTGATCGGCAGCCCGCAGAACATCCTGATCGGGCAGCTCGGCAATCTCAGCTTCGCGTCCTATCTCTTCACGGGCGCCGTGCCGGCCGTGATCGGGCTCTTGGCGTTCTACGCGGTGATCTGGTTCTTTTGGCACGACCGCATCGAAGGCACCGTGATGGCGGTGACCCGCGAGGTGCCGGACGTGCCGCACCATCCCTATGACCGCAACCAGACGATCAAGGGCCTGGTGGCGATGGTGCTGCTGCTCGGTCTCTTCATGACGCCGTTGCGGCGCGAGATCGGCGGCCTGCTGATCGCCGGGCTGCTCATGTCGAACCGCAAGATCACCAGCCGCACCATGATCGCGGCGGTCGATTGGCCGCTGCTGCTGCTTTTCGTGTGCCTTTTCGCGATCACGGGAGCGCTCGCCGATACCGGCCTGCCGTGGAGCTTCCTGACCACGCTCGACGCGCACGGGCTTTTGCCGGACAGTCTCGTGGTGCTGGCGCCGCTCACCTTGTTCGCGAGCAATGTCATCGGCAACGTGCCGTCGGTCATCCTGCTGCTGCAGATCTGGCCCAATCCGCCCCAAGGCGCGCTCTACGCGCTGGCGACGCTGTCATCGCTCTCCGGCAACCTGCTGCTGGTGGGATCGGTCTCGAACCTCATCGTGAGCGACCGCGCCGAGGCCTATGGCGTGAAATTGAGCTTCGCCGAGTATGCGCGCGTCGGCGTGCCGGCGACCTTGCTCTCGGTCGGATTCGCGATGTTCTGGCTCGCCTGGACCGGCTGGCTCCCGTGGCTGCCGGGCGGCGGGAACTGACGGCTAGGCGGCCGCCACCGGCTTCGGCTCCTCGACCTCGACCCGGTTGCGGCCTTGCCGCTTTGCGCGGTAGAGCGCCGCGTCGGCCCGCTCGATGAGGGTGCTGAGGGTTTCGCCGGCCCGATATTGGGCGGCCCCGAAGGAAAGCGTGACCGAGCCGTACTCGCCGCGCCGGTCCCTGCCGACGAGCTTGCGCCGGGAGAGGCCCACGCGGACCTGATCCGCCACGACCGCCGCTTCGGCAAGCCGGGTCTGCGGCAGGATGATGGCGAATTCCTCGCCGCCGTAACGGGCGGGCGTGTCGCGGCCTTTGACCGAATCGGTCAGCGTCTTGGCGACAAGGCGCAGCACCTGATCGCCGATCTGATGGCCGTACGTGTCGTTGAAATGCTTGAAGTGGTCGATGTCGCCGATGAGAAGGCTTAGCGGCTCGCCATGCTCCATCGCTTCGCGGGCGGCTTCGCGCAGCCGCAACTCGAAGGATTTCCGGTTCGGGATGCCGGTCAGCGCGTCCGTCAGCGCTTCGCGCTGAACGCTTTCGAGATTCTGCCGCAGCTCGTTCACTTCGTCGGCGGTGCGTCCCAGCCGCTCCTCGAGCTGCCGGTTGCGCTCGGCGACGCGCTGCGTCTCGACCAACAGGTCGTCGATGAGCGCGCGCATGCCTTCGGCTTCGCCTTCGCCGATCGCGGTGCTGAAATCGTCGAGGGTGCGTCCGAACGCGTTGGCGTCGCCGGCCGCGGATTCGAGCTGCTTTTTCAACTGATCGACGATGTGCCGCAAGCGCCCGCCGGCGGCGGTGAGGAGCTTGATCTGCCCGCCTTCGTCGAAGAAGCGCGCATAGAGCTCGGCGCTGATCTCGGGCGTGATCGGCTGCTTGTTCGAGACCAGGATGTCCAGCACCCGCTTCAGCTCGGGCACCGTGCCGGAGAGGTAGGCGTACCAGACCGCGTAGTTCTGTGGCGTCGGCGGCACGTCCCGGGTGGCCATCGCCGCCAGCGCGTTCTCACCAAATTTCCGCACCAGCGCCGACTCGCCGGACCCCGTCATCGCTTCCTCCAGGACACCCCGAAGGGTCTTAGCAGGTGAAGGGTTAACGATCCGCCAACGGCGACGGATCACGCGTCTTGCGCGGAAGCGCGATGGCGTGGCCGGCCTCGGCCGGACGGGCGAGGCGCCCATGGGATGCGGCCAGCGCGTCGAGCCGCCGCAAGGTTTCCTCGGGCCAGGCCGCGGCGCGGCGGGTCCCGAAATCGATATTCATCATGAGAAGCTCGTTGGTGGCGGCGCGCCAGCCCTCGGTTCCGTGATAAAGGACGTGAAAGAAATGCGCCCGCTTGTCGTCGTGCGCGAGAAGCTGGGTGGTGACGCGCATCGGGTCGCCGGCCCTTAGCTCGCGCAGGAAGGTGGCATGGGTCTCGAGGATGAAGACCATGCCCAGCCGGTGCTCGACATAGGGCCAGGCAACGCCAAGCTGCTCGCAGAACGTGTCGGTCGCGTGATCGAAGGCGACGATGTAATAGCCGACATTCATGTGGCCGTTGGCGTCGACCCATTCGGGCCGCACCGACGCGCGATGGCGGTCGAGCGGCGCGGCAAGATCGAGATCCGGCAGCGGATAAGGGAAGGCCACGATCGGGAGATCGTGCCCGCCATTTCCCGTGCGTCAAGCGCGGGCAAAAAAATGGGCCGCACGAGGCGGCCCAAGTTTTGGGAGGAAAAGCCCGAAAGATCGCGGTAGAGGCCGGGGGAGGCCCATGTACCGCGCGATGCTTATAGGGCTTCACCCCTCAAGAAATGGTTAAGAGGCTCAGACACGCGCGCCGCCATTGAAAAAATCGTCGACCGACCGCGTGAGACCGACCGCGAGCTTTCGCCGATAAGACGAAAGCTGCAGCAGCGATTCTTCCTGGCGATTGGAAAGGGCGCCGATCTCGACGAGTGCCGACGGAATATCCGGCGCTTTCAGCACCGCGAACCCGGCCGAGCGGTGGCTGTTTTGCAGCATCGTGACGCGGCGGCTCAGCTCGCTCACGAGATCGCGCGCCAGCCGGATCGATTCGTTGTTGGTCTCGCGCTGCGCGAGGTCGAGCAGGATGTTGGCGACTTCGGGCGCGTGATGCGACAGATCGACGCCGGCGACGAGATCGGCCTGATTCTCGCGGGCGGCGATCAAGGCGGCTTCGCGGTCCGAGGCTTGCTCGGACAGCGTGAAGACGGTGGCGCCGCGAAACCGCTCGTCCGGCAGCGCGTCGGCGTGGATCGACAGGAAGAGATCGGCATTTGCCGCCCGCGCCCGCGCAACCCGGTCGGCAAGCGGAATGAACTCGTCTTCGTCCCGGGTGAGCCTTACCCGAAACCGCCCGGTTCCCTCGAGCTCGCGCGCAAGCTCGAGCGCGGTCGCGAGCGCGATGTCCTTCTCGAACACGCCGCTGGCGCCGATGCAGCCGGGATCGATGCCGCCATGGCCGGGATCGAGCATGATCAGGCGCTGCGGCAACTGCAGACGCTTTGCCTGCGCCCAGGGTGCCGCCAGCATCGTGGCGGCGGCGCTCAAGGCGCCAAGAAACCGACGCCGATTCAGGAGATTAAACTGCACGGCTTGTTTCTCCACATTTAGTACTCCCCCGCCGAACCCCCACAATATCTTGATTCAAGCGGGATTTACTATATGTGGAGCTTTAGGAAAAGTCCATATCTTCTTGCACTACATGACTTTTCTCGGCCGTTTCTATCGGAGCCGTTGCAGGATGCTCACATAGTTGGCGACTGCCGCGCCTCCCATATTGAAGACCGCGCACAGATCGGCGTCCTTGACCTGGATGCCGCCCGCGGTCCCGGTGAGCTGCATCGCCTGGAGCACGTGCATCGACACGCCCGTCGCGCCGATCGGGTGGCCTTTGGATTTGAGGCCGCCCGAGGGATTGACCGGCAGGCGCCCGTCTTTTTCGACCCACCCTTCGGTGATCGCGCGGCTGCCCTCGCCCGGCGGCGTCAGCCCCATCGCCTCGTAGGTCAAAAGCTCGGCGATGGTGAAGCAGTCATGCACTTCGGCGCAGGAGAGATCGTCGAGCCCGACGCGTGCCGCCGCGAGCGCCCGTTGCCAGGCGAGCGCCGGCCCTTCATAGGCGAGAATGTCGCGCCGGCTCATGGGCAGGAAGTCGTTGACCTGCTCGGCCGCGCGGAACACGACGGCCTTAGGGCAGGCAAGGGCGGTCTCGACATCGGCAAGCACCAGCGCCGCCGCACCGTCGGAGACGAGCGAGCAGTCGGTGCGGCGCAGCGGCCCCGCGACCAGGGGATTCTTGTCCGAGACGGTGCGACAGAACTCGTAGCCCAGATCCTTCTGCAATTGCGCCAACGGGTTGCTTGCGCCGTTGCGGTGGTTCTTGGCGGCGATCCGCGCGAGCGCGTCGCCCGCGTCGCCATAGCGCTGATAATAGGATTCGGCGATGCGGCCGAAGACGCCGGCAAAGCCGCCCGCGATCTCGCCCTCTTCGCGCAGATAGGCCGCGCGGATCAGGATGTCGCCGACCTGGGGTCCCGCGATCTCGGTCATCTTCTCGACGCCGATGATGAGCGCGATGCGCGCGCGATGCGCCGCGATCGCGTTCAATCCCTGATGGATCGCGGCCGATCCGGTCGCGCACGCATTTTCGACCCGGGTCGTGCGCTTGAAGCGCAGCGCGGGATCGAGCGCCAGCGCAAGCGAGGATGGGAATTCCTGGCGCGTGAAGCCGCCATTGAAGGTGCCGACGAAGATCTCGTCGATGTCGGCGGGCGCGATCCCGGCGTCGGCGAGCGCGTCGCCCGCCACTTTGAGGATCAGGGATTCGATGTCCTCGCCCTCGAGCTTGCCGAACCGCGAATGGGCCCAGCCGACGATGCAGGCGGTCATGCCTCATTCCTCCTTAAGTCCGCTTGCTCCAGGATATAGTACGCCCCGCCGCGAGACCCAATCCGCGAGGAGGCAGATATGGAGATAAGGCGCGTCGTCACCGGCCACGATGAGAAGGGTCGGGCCGTCTTCAAGAGCGACGAGGCGATCGCCGGCACGCCGGTCGAAGGCGGCGTCGCCGAATTCGCGCTGTGCTGGACCACAGACCGCAGCCCGGCCGACAATGACGATCCCGTCGACGGCGCGACGCGCGCGGTCGGGCTCGCCTGTCCCGGCGGGACGGTGCTGCGCTTCGTCGACATCGCGCCGGGGCGCCGCTCGCCCATGCATCGTACCAACTCGATCGATTACGGCATCGTGATCTCGGGCGAGCTCGATCTCGAGCTCGACGACGGCGCGATGACGCATTTGCGGCCCGGCGACGTCGTCGTGCAGCGCGGCACCATGCACGCCTGGGTCAATAACGGCGCGAATTGGTGCCGCATCGCTTTCGTGCTGATCGACGCCAAGCCCGCGAGCGTTGGCGGCAAGGTGCTGCCGCCAACGCATTGACGCTCGCTAGTCCACCTTCACCGGGCCGAGGCCGGGGCGGTATTCCTTTTTGTCGAGGAATTTGTCCATGCCCTGGGCGCGCGAGCCTTTGGCATCGGCAAAGCGCAGCGCCATGTTCTTCACCGAGAGATATTCATAGGCCGACGGCACGTCCATGTTGGCGACGTGGCGCAGCGCCTGCTTGGTGAAGGCAAGCGGCACCGGCGGCTTTTCCATCAGCTCCTTCGCGAGCTTCACCGTCTCCGCGCGCAGGTCGGCCGCGGGCACGGACATGTTGACGAGCTTCATCGCCGCCGCCTCCTTGCCGTCGAAGGTGCGGCCGGTCATCGCATAGAACATGCCGTCGCGCGTCGACATCATGTCGGCCACGACCTTCGACACGAGCCCGCCCGGGATGATGCCCCAGTTGATCTCCGACAGGCCAAAGGTCGCCTCATCGGACGCGATCGCAAGGTCGCACGCGCAAAGCGGCACGAAGGCGCCGCCGAAGCAGAAGCCGTGCACCATGGCGATGGTCGGCTTGCGGCAGTTCGAGATGCATTCCCATTGCCAGCGCTTGTTGGCCATCCAGGCGCGGAACTGCTCGTCGGGCCGGTTGTCGTTGGCGCGGAAATATTCCCTCAGATCCATGCCGGCGCTCCAGGACGGACCCTTGCCGGCAAGGACGATGACCTTGGTCTCCTCGTCGGTCTCGTATTTGAGCCAGGCCTGCTCCATGTCGAAGCAGAGCTGCGGGCTCATCGCGTTCCGCTTCTCGGGCCGATTGAAATAGATCCAGGTGATCCCGCCCTCTTTCTCGATCTTGACGGTTTCGTAGCTGTCGGTGGTGGCCATGTGTCGCCTTGCCTTTCGCTGTGAGTGTCAGGATTTCGCCAGCCCGTCGACGAAACGGTTGGTATAGAAAGCCGTGGGGTCGGTCGCGTCAATGATGCCGGCCTCGCGCATGCCGGCGACGCCGCTGGCCCAAAGCGACGGGACGTTGTGCAACAGTGTCTCCTTGCCTTCGGCAAGCCAGATCTGTTGCGCATAGGCTTCTTCGAGCGCGACCAGCGTGTCGAGGTCCTTGATGCGCGGTATGTCGAAATCCTTGGCCGCGCGCTGGAAGATCGGGCCGTCCGGTCCCGCGATGAGCTCGTCGACCGACGCCTTCAGCGCCTTGAGCGTGCGCTGAACCATATCGGGCTTCTTCGCCACCATGTCGCGCGTCGTGTAATAGAGCGCGCCCGGCGCCGGTATCACCTTGTCGATGTCGAGAAGGACGATCTTCTCGCCCATCCGTTCCAGGGTGAACGCGGTCGGGAAGTTGCAGATGAAGCAGTCGATGCGGCCCTGGCGGATGAGCTCGATCTCGCCGGGGCTGTTGCCGGCCACCACGCGCTTTGACTCGGCGGGCTTCTTGCCGGCCTTGATCATGGTGATGTCGATCAGATCCTCCGACAATCCGCCGACCGAGATCGCGCCGATCGTCTTGCCGACGAGATCGGCGCCGGTTCGCACCGGGTGCTCCGGCAGGCTGACGATGCGGAAACCGATCCGTTGTCCGATCGTGGCGATCGCGACGAGCGGCGCGTGGCGCGCGGCGACCGCGCGGATCAGGTCGGGGCTCGAGAGATAGCCGAATTGCGCCTGGCCCCCCAGCACCAGCTCGAGCGAGGCGGCGCTGCCGGGCGGGCCGACCACCTTGGCCGAAAGGCCCTCTTTGGCGAAATGCCCGCCCGAATAGGCGTTCATGATGTCGATGAACGCCGGATCGAAGGCTTGCGGCGTCGTGAACACGATCTCGTCCGCGGCGCGCGCGGGCGGAACCAAGGCGGGAAATCCAAGGACGGCGCCGGCGGCGGCCGCGCCCTTCAGCACCTCGCGTCGCGTGGTCATCGTTTCCCCCTGATGGACACTCATACGGCGTCCCGCGACGACGATAGCATTTTTCACAAGCGGTCGGGCCATCGGCGTGCGCCGTGAAACACGCGGAGGATGTGGATCACGTCACCGGCCAGACGATAGGGGACGACGAACGGTGTCCTGGCGATCACGAGCTCTCGCGTGCCGGGAACTCGACCCGGTCGCCCCGTCCCGGGATGAACAGGCAGTGTCGTTTCAACGGCCTCGATGATATGCAGTGCAAGTCGCCGCGCAGCGGCCGGATCATCGAGCGAGATGTAAGCGCGCAGTTCCAAAAGGTCGTCGATCGATTCAGGCGACCAGACGAGTTGCGTCACGACGTCCTTGGTGACGGTTTCTCAGCCTCGCTTCCCCAGGAAGCGACCCAGTCTTTGACCGCGCGGTGGGGCACTCCCTCGCCCTTCTCGACCGATGTCATCGCACGCTTGATTCCCGCGATCTGCCATTCGTTGACATCGAGATAGGCGTCGATGGCTTCTGCCGCCAGGACGGAACGGCTGCGGCCGGACCTCTTCGCGAGCTGCTCGAGCCGCTTCATCACGCCGACCGTGACCTTGATACTGAGTGTCGTGGGGCGCATCACGCTGTCTCAAAAGTTGCCTCGCAGTATAAATAGGCCGCGGCGCAACGTCACCAGCCATCTCGCCGTCCCCGCTACCCAAATCTCGTCCCGCCCCTTATGGTCGCTTTCATCATGCGGGTCTTTGGGCATGCGAGGGCGGTGGGCGACGATCGCGGCGCGGTTCTCGCGATCGGCAATTTCGACGGCGTCCATCTCGGACATCAGACCGTGCTCGCCGAAGCGCGCGCCCGCGCGCGCGCGGCCGGCACGCGGCTCGCGGTCCTCACTTTCGAGCCGCATCCCCGCTCGGTGTTTCAGCCGGGAATCGCGCCGTTCCGTCTGACGCCTTTTCGCGACAAGGTGCGGCTTCTCGCCGAGCTTGGCGTCGATCTTTTGATCGCGCGTCGTTTCGACTTGGCGTTCGCCGCGAAGTCCGCCGAAGCTTTCGTGCGCGAGCTGCTGGTCGAAGGGCTGGGCGTGCGCCACGTGGTGGTGGGCTATGATTTCGTGTTCGGCAACCGCCGGCGCGGCAATCCAACCTTGCTGCGCGAGCTGGGGGCCGCGGCCGGCTTTTCCGTCAGCGTCGTCGATCCGGTCGCGAGCGGATCGGGCGCGGTCTATCGTTCCACCCTGATCCGCGAGCATCTCGTGGCGGGTCGCCCGGTCGAGGCCGCGTCTCTTCTGGGCCGCGCATGGGAAATCGGCGGGCGCGTGCGCCTGGGCGATCGGCTTGGCCGCACCATCGGCTTTCCAACCGCCAATCTCGCGCTCGCCGACTATCTGCGGCCGGCGGCGGGCGTCTATGCGGTGCGCGCGGGGCTGACCGAAGGCGGACGCACGCGCTGGTTCGACGGCGCCGCCAATCTCGGCTGGCGTCCGACCGTCGGCGGCACGGATCTGCGGCTCGAGACGCATCTCTTCGATTTCGACGGCGACCTTTATGGCAGGCGGCTGCGCGTCGCCTTCATCGAACGTCTGCGGCCGGAGCAGCGCTTCTCGGGGCTCGATGCGTTGAAGGCGCAGATCGCCGAGGATTGCGTTCGCGCCCGCGCGCGCCTTGGCTCACATTCGCGATCCGATGCCGATGCGTAGGCCGGTCGTCCTGCTGTTTGCGCTGCTCGTCGCGGCCAATGTCGCGGCCTGGCTCGCGGCGCTCATCGTGTTCCGTGCGCATCCGGTGCTGCTGGGCACGGCGCTTCTTGCCTACAGCCTGGGGCTGCGCCACGCGGTCGATGCCGATCACATCGCCGCCATCGACAACGTGACGCGAAAGCTCATGGCGGCGGGTCAGCGCCCGATCGCGGCCGGCTTCTATTTCTCGCTCGGCCATTCGAGCGTGGTGGTGGCGGCCTCGCTTGCGGTGGCGTTCGGCGCGAGCGAGCTCGAAGCGCGCTTTGCCGGGTTGCGCGACCTGGGCGACGTGGTGGGGACCGCGGTGTCGGCGCTGTTCCTGTTCGCGGTGGCGGCGGCGAACCTTGCCGTGCTGGGCGCCGTCTGGCATGCGCTTGCCCGGGTCCGGCGCGGCGGCGTGCTGATCGAGGACGAGCTTGACCGCCTGCTGGGACGGCGCGGGTTCCTCGGCCGCATCTTCGCGCCGCTGTTCCGTCTCGTCAGCACCAGCCGGCACATGTACCCGCTGGGCTTCCTGTTCGGGCTCGGGTTCGATACCGCGACCGAGATCGCGCTGTTGGGGATCGCGGCGGCCGAGGCCGCGAAGGGCTTGCCGCTCGCCTCGGTGCTGATCTTCCCGGCCCTGTTCGCCGCCGGGATGGCGCTCGTCGACACGGCCGACAGCGTGCTCATGGTGGGCGCCTATGGCTGGGCCTTCGTCGAGCCGCAGCGGCGGCTCTATTACAATTTCGCCGTGACGCTTGTGTCGGTGCTGGTTGCGGTCGCGGTGGGCGGCATCGAGGCGTTGGGCCTGGCGGTCGACAAATTCGGGTTCGCCGGGCCGTTCTGGACCATGATTTCCGGCCTCAATGACCATCTTGGCGCGATCGGCTACATCATTATCGCAGTGCTGGCGCTGATGTGGCTGGTGGCGGCGGTGTTGTGGCGGCTCGGCGGGTTGACGCCGCGACGCGGCACCCCCTAAGAGGCCTCATGGCCGACGACTACCGCGCGAGCGTGTTCCTGCCGCAGACGACGTTCCCGATGCGGGGCGGGCTCGCGAAGCTCGAGCCCGAGCTCATGGACCGCTGGCGCCGCATCGGTCTGTGGGCGCGGCTCAGGGAGAAGAGCCGCGGGCGCGAGAAATTCATCCTTCATGACGGCCCGCCTTATGCCAACGGCAATCTCCATATCGGCCACGCGCTCAACAAGATTTTGAAGGACGTGATCAACCGCTCGCAGCAGATGCTGGGCAAGGACGCGGTCTACGTGCCGGGCTGGGACTGCCACGGCCTGCCGATCGAATGGAAGATCGAAGAGGAATATCGGGCGAAGAAGCGCTCGAAGGACGATGTGCCGATCCTCGAATTCCGCCGGGAATGCCGCGACTTCGCGGCACGCTGGATCAAGGTGCAGAGCGCGGAGTTTCAGCGCCTGGGCGTGCTTGGCGACTGGGACCATCCCTATACCACCATGAGCTTCGACGCCGAGGCGCAGATCGTGCGCGAGATCGGCAAGTTCCTGATGAATGGCGGGCTCTACAAAGGCGCCAAGCCGGTGATGTGGTCGGTCGTGGAGAAGACCGCGCTCGCCGAGGCCGAGATCGAGTATCACGACCACGTTTCGGACCAGGTCTGGGTGAAGTTTCCCGTGGCAACCGCCGCGCCCGCGGTCGCGGGGCTGCAATCCGTGGTGATCTGGACGACGACGCCTTGGACGCTTCCCGGCAATCGCGCGATCGCCTATGGCCCCGGCCTCGATTACGTGGTGGCCGAGGTGACGGAGCCGGGCGCCACCTGCCTCGGCAAAGGCGAGCGGATCGCGTTTGCGGCGGCGCGCCAGGAAGCGGTCGAAGCGGCGCTCGGCGTCGCAACGCGGGTGCTGTCGCGGGTGCGGGGCAGCGCCCTTGCCGGCACGATCGCGCGCCACCCGCTCGCCGGTCAGGGCTATGAGTTTGCCGTGCCGCTTCTTCCCGGCGGCTTCGTCACCGACACGGACGGCACGGGCTTTGTCCATGTCGCGCCCGGCCACGGCGAGGATGATTGGGAGCTGGGCCGGGCCCACGGGGTCGAGGTGCCGCAGACCGTTGCCGATGACGGCACCTACTATCCTCACGTGCCGCTGTTTGCCGGCCGGCATGTCTATTGGCCCAACGGCAAGACCGGTGACGCCAACCGCGCCGTGATGGACGCGATCGCCGCCGCGGGGTGTCTCCTGGCGACGTCGCGGCTGCAGCATTCCTATCCGCATTCCTGGCGATCGAAGGCGCCGCTCATCTTCCGCAACACGCCGCAATGGTTCATCTCGATGGAGACGAACCGCTTGCGCGACGTGGCGCTCGCGGCGATCGACGAGACGCGCTGGGTCCCGCAGCAAGGGCGCAACCGCATCCGCGCCATGATCGAGACGCGGCCCGACTGGTGCGTGTCGCGCCAGCGCGCCTGGGGCGTGCCGATCGCCGTCTTCACGTCGCGCAAGACCGGCGAGCCGCTGCGCGACCAGGGCGTGGTCGACCGCATCGTCGCCGCCTTTGCGAAGGACGGCGCCGACGCCTGGTACAAGACCGACCCGAGCGTCTTTCTGGGACCGGGCCGCGATCCCGCCGAGTTCGAGCAGGTCACGGACATCGTCGATGTGTGGTTCGACAGCGGCTCGACCCACAGCTTCGTGCTGGAGAGCCGGCCCGATCTCGCCTGGCCGGCATCGCTTTATCTCGAAGGATCGGACCAGCATCGCGGCTGGTTCCATTCCTCGCTTCTCGAATCGTGCGGCACGCGCGGCCGCGCGCCGTATCGCGCGGTCCTGACCCACGGCTTCCTTCTGGACGAGCAGGGGTTCAAGCTGTCGAAGTCCGCGGGCAACGCGTTCTGGGTCGCCGACGCGCTCAAGGACAACGGCGCCGATATCCTGCGGCTTTGGGTCGCGGGGTCGGACTATACCGAGGATGTGAGCTTCGGGCCCGAGATCCTTAAGCATTTGAACGAATCCTACCGGCGCTTGCGCAACACGCTGCGCTATCTTCTCGGCAGCCTTGCCGGGTTCGCGCCGGCCGAGCGGGTCGAGGCGGAGGCGATGCCGGAGCTCGAACGCTTCGTGCTCCATCGCCTTTCCGTGCTCGACGCGATGGTGCGGCAAAGTGCCGATTCGTTCGATTTCCACACGCTTTTCACGGCGCTCCATAATTTCTGCGCGGTCGATCT